>JAQVKF010000302.1 GCA_028694795.1 Thermoguttaceae bacterium
GCCATAGAAATGGAGGAACGCACGTTATGAACGAAAGAACAGAAACGAACTTAATGGAAGTGGACAAACGAACCGACGTGTGCGAGGCAACCCACACGGTTGACGCTTTCGACCGCGTGGACGTCCATGGGAATCGAATCTGGATGCTGCGCAAGCTACCGAGCGACGCAATGCAGGAATACATTTCCGAGGAACAATACCGGGCGGACCGGCGAAAACACCTCACCAGTACCGAATTGAGGGCGTTCTTGCGTTGTCCGACGACGGTCTATGATCAACGCATGGGGTTCCATGAAACCACGTCTAGCTGGTCGATGAATTTAGGAATATTAGTCCACGCCTTGGTTTTGGAACCACACACCTTCGACCAAAAATACCAAGTGTCCGATGGACCAATCAACGCCAAAACGGGAAAGCCATACGACCAAGATTCCGAAATGTACCGTCAATGGGCCGCCGCACAATCGAAAATGATCATCCGGCCGGAAGATTATGAGCTGGCGAAAAAGATGGAATTAGGTGTATTTGCCAACGATACCGCGTCGGAACTGTTAGTCCAGCCGACGGGCATCGCGGAATCGGTGTTGCGAGCGCAGTATTGCGGCCTCGCGTGTCAAATCAAAATGGATTGGTCATGTGATCTGGCGCGGCCAACCATCGTGGATCTCAAAACGTGCAGCGATTTGGACGCCTTTGCCAAATGGGATTGGAAGCGATTTTTATACGCGAATCAGTTGGCGTTTTACCGCTCTGTCTATACGCAAGCACATCGTAAATCGCCCGCGTTTCCCGGTGTAGACGTATTGCTTATCGCGGTCGAATCGCAATATCCGTTTCGTTGCGGCGTCTTTGAAATAGGCGACCTCGAACTCGACGACGCGGCGATGGAAAACGAACAGGCGATTGCGGAAATGACCCGTTGTATCGAAACCGACTGTTGGCCAACGCGATTCGAAGAGACGCGTACACTGGGGCGAGTACGACAACAACCGGTCCAAGAATTTGACGCATGCGCCGGCGACAGACCATACGCCACGGATGAAACGACTAAACCAGATGAAAATACGGGATATGGAATCGCCATGTAAGGAGGTGTAAATATGCTCCAAGGACTCAAAAGGATTCCCCATGTGGCGATGAAACGGATGGCGGATCGAATGATCTTTGGCTTGCAAAAACATCCTGCTCATGGATACGAACACGGTCAAAGTGTACGAACGTATTGCGAAAGATTGGAACGCTACCGGAAACAATATCGTGCGGGATGCACGAACGAAGCCCCTTGGGCGGCGGTCATATGCAACATCGCGTTCCTTATGTTCCGTGAATCCACCCAATCACACGAAGGAAAATAACCATGAATCAAAACGAATATCCGGACGAACAGTATATGCCGCCACGATCGAAATCGGCTAATTATCCATCCAATCGACCTCCGAATCAAACGCCGGGTACACCGAACGCGACGCATACCGATGGGCATCTGCAACAGACGCCCAATCCGCCCGCGGCCTATCCGTCGCCGGCGTACAGCTTGGCAACAGTCGCCGTGGCGGAACAGTTGGCCCAATGGCAAACGACGTTCGAGACCGCTCGACCGATCACCTACAGCACGATTGACGACGGAAACTACATCGCGCAAATAACCGACGTCTCGTTCCGTGTGGAAAGAGGCATTCCGTGGATGGTCTACGAATTGATGATCTGTGACGCCATGGAGGAAGAAAATAAACAGTGCATCGGCATGACGATTGAAAAGCGGCGGAAATTGGAGAACGATCCGCGTTCGATGGGGTACTTGAAAGGTGAATTGGAAGTGTGCGGCGTTCGGATTCAGCGAGCGTCGGAGATTCCGCAGCATTTTGCCGCGATGCGTGGTATCGTGTTGGGTATCCGCAAAACCACCAGCGGCAAGTATTCCAATATCTACCTCAACCACCAGATTGACCCCGAAACCGGCACACCCATCACTCACAGAAGATGAACTTTGTGATTCCAATGGAGCCGCCGAATCGGCGGTTCCAGACGGTTTTTCACTCAGGAATATTCAGCGATGAGCAATACGCTGTTTTTTGCAAAATGGGAGGCATTTTTTCCGTTTGGGAAAATCCTCGAAAACATCCGCCCCGCGATCTATCGCCAAATTCAAGACCTCACAAGGGATGGAAACGGCGGATTGAAAGAAAACGATTGACACGAACGATTGGAGAATCAGTCAGATGAATATTACCCTATCGAATATTCCCTGGAGTGTGGAACGGTTGGAGATACCGGAATACGTGACGCATGTGGGATGGTACGCGTGCAACGGACGCCCCCACTTGCGAGAGGTCATTTTCCCAAAAGGTTTAATCGTGATCGAACACGAAGCGTTTCAAAGCTGCGAAGCCTTGCGATCCGTGGCACTCCCTGAAGGATTGCGACAGATCGGACGTTTCGCGTTTCGATACTGCTCCAATTTAGAAAAAATCTATATCCCGCGAAGCGTGACCCAGATCGGATATGAGGTGTTTGTGTTGTGTCCTAAGCTTACGATTTATACGTCCGCGGGCTCTTACGCCACAGAATACGCGAAGGAGTTCAAAATACCTGTGGAAATTGTGCAACATGACCAAGATTGAAAAGTGGACTTGTACCCGAACCGGAATATAAAATGTCAGACTGGAATTTTAGGTTACGACCGCAAAGGAAGCCCACCGATGAAAATAGGTCTATTTCAGAGCGTTTCCATTCTATTTATTCTGTTTCTTG
>JAQVKF010000303.1 GCA_028694795.1 Thermoguttaceae bacterium
GTATTGGAACCAATGCGTGCCGATGATATTTGGATGTTGCAACCCGCTTTCCACATATTTACGATAGTGATCCGCGCGATCGAGCTGGTTTTTCGTCGGTACGAGACCGGTGTGGAACATGCCGCGATCCAACGCTCCGAAGTGAAATTCGCCAATGATAATCGGTTTATCCACGCCTTCCGGAAGTTTCAAATCGGCGAGCGAATTTTGATATTTGTTGAAACTGACGACATCGCAGTATTTTGCCGACGCTAAAATCGCTCGGTCGTAACACCAAGCAAATCGACAACCGAGGTATAACTGATTCGGTGCCGCGCTTTTGACCGCTTTTTGACATTTCTCAAAATAGGTCTCCGCGATGCGAGTCGTAAAGGCCAGCAGATCCTCTCTCGCTTTCGTTCGCTCTGGTTTTTCGCGAGATTCCGCCAAAGCGTCCCACGTGGCGTAAGTCGTGCCCCAAGCTGTGTTCAAATGTTCAATCGTGTTGTATTTCATCTTCAAATCGTTCAGAAAAGCGATTTTCGCCGGCTGATCGGCGGGCGACGCCAACGCCGCTTCGGCTAAATCGTATTCGCTACCACCCCATGAAAGTTCGTTATGAACGAAATAGCCGATGCAATTCGGATCATCGGTCGTTTGTAGGCTTTTCAGACTATTTTCGAGCGAGGTGGAAAAATCCGCATGGAACGGATCCGGGAATTTACCCCAATATCCTTCGCTGCCGGCGATCGGTGGTGAATATCCACCGACCGTTGCCACATAGGGCGTTTGACCGAGGCCGTAAATACGGCTGTCGGACCAATTTCCGATGGTGTTCAAACCCCAACTGCGCAAACGTTGGTGAGCGAGTTCCGCATGGATCGTCCGCCAATTTTCCCCGTATTTACAGCGGAGATTCGCTTCGGTCTGGTTGTAGTAGTCGTATTTTTCAAAATCTTTGTAATATCCGACGGGAGCGCGTCCCGTGACGCCAAAAAATTTGCCAAATACGGGATCGTTGCGTTGGGGCAAGTTTTCGAAATATTTTTCGCGATTCGTGATCGGTGTGACACCGTTGCTTGTACCGACGCAATCGACGCCATGGGACCAAAAAAGGTGCCCTTCGGGATCGACGAACCACCATTTTCCATTTACTTTCTCGACTCGGAAGAATCCCGTGGCTTCGAGCTGAGGTCCCGTATTCCAACCGCCGAAACGATCACGTTCCGCCGGTCCAGGATGGGCCGCGATATCGGCCTTTTCCGCTTCAATGCGTTTCGGGAAATCGGCCTCGGAAGCGAGTTTACCCGGCCAATCGCGATGGCGGTACTGGCCGAGCGGATCGACCAGTGGGAAGAGATTCTCCAAAATTTCCGCGGAGGGTATTAGAGCCTGTTCGCCTTCCGCGACGACCGGACCTATTGCGAATGCCGCGTCTTCCGGCGGATTATTCATAAAAAAAACGATTCCGCAAATATGCGCGAGATTCAATCCGTTCGATTGTCCAAATTCGGGTGGATTGCCGCGCATACCGATCAGTTGGTCGGATATTTCTTTAGGCAACAGACGCTGTAACGGGGAAACGAGTTGGCGTGTTTCGCCCGCTGGAACTGTGACAGAGGTTGTCGTACAATGCTTCAAACCGTCTGCCGAAGGATCGTCATCGACACGACAGTAGAGCGTGACCTCCGCTCGGCCGAGATTTTTAACTTCGCAAACGATTCGTCCAAACTGATCGAGGTTCCACGCCTCGTTGTCCGCGAGTTGGAGTGCCATTCCGGGCCACGATGCCCCTTTATGCAGTTCGAGCTTAACGAATTCCGCAGGCACTTCGGTGGCTGTCGCATCCGTTGCCACGGGTGTAACGACGGCGTTGGAAAGACGGAATTTTGCCAGATCAAACGTTTTCCAATGGATCAGCGTTTGAACCGTGTTGTTGTTCGCCGAATCGGTAGTCGCGGAATTGACCGCGGCGGCATCCTGCGCCGCGGCTGGACCGATCGAAAGTAAAAACGTTGCCATGGTCGCAAAACACCATGGACTCCAATGTACATATCGCATCAATTGTCCTCCGAATAATGATGGGAAACAGATTTTCATGGAAGACGTGTTCCATGAAAGTCAGTATATCATTTTCGTCGGCACGATTGTAGAGATGGCTGATCATGGCGGCAAGAACATCACGAGGACGCTTGCCGCTGCCGATTATTGTGGTGCGGCGAGTTTACGAATCTCACGTGTGGCCGTTTTGGGATTTCCGAGCGTTCCCGCACCACCCACGCAACCTCCTTCGCACGCCATCACCTCGACGAGATTTCCTGGACAGATTTTGGTCGCGTACAACCGTAAGTCCCGAATCGCTGCGGGTGATAATCCATTGACACAAATGGGACGTATCTCGACCGTCTGCGCCGTGTTTTGATCCGTAGGAATGCAGGATTTTTCCACATCGAATGTATCTTTCGCGGGCAGCGTCTGTTTCGCGTTTTGTACCGCCGCCGCGACTCCATTGGTGATCGCGAAATTTCGGCCAAATGGCGAACCGGCTTCCGGCGTATAATCTTCACACTCGGAAACTTCGATATCCGCCGCGACGAAAAGGGTTCCCAGTTCTTCGAAAGTTAGCGCAAAATCGACGAGTGGATCTCGCATCGCTTCGAACCGCTTGGCCACGCATGGACCGATGAAGACGACGATCGCGTTGGGTGTTTTTTGCCGAACGAGTTCCGCCGCGTAGTGCATGGGAGTGGCCGTATCGGACACGAATGGTCG
>JAQVKF010000130.1 GCA_028694795.1 Thermoguttaceae bacterium
CGTGGCGGTGGTGTGAACAATACGGCAGTCATCTAATCCCTGGAGCGGTTGGTGTTTGAATGAATCGGGTAACGATTGGTTCGACAGCTGAGCGTTTCGACAAGGATGCTGCACCTCGGGCGCAAAACGAGGGCTGTGGTGAGTGGAGGGGAACGAAAAATTCCGACATTCGCTACAGCAAATGGGATTGGGTGAGTATCTGACTATTTTGGCAGTGTGCCGCCTGTGGCCGCGAGTGGTCCTAGTGGCTGGCATTTAAGAAATAGTTGTGCGGAGGGACTGATCGTGGCGAAAGCCGGTGTGAGATCGGTCTGGATGCGGAGAAATTTTCGACTTGGATCGGCTAACGATTTGTGAAAGGCGATAAGCCTGACGGAAAAGTTAGACTAGGAAGGGTGGAAAATATGAAAAATAGATGCTCCCCCTGTCCGAAGAAAATGAATCTGTTATAATGGCGAGTCCTGGTTGTTGTGAATGGGTAGCTAGGGGTCGTTTTTAGAGATGGATATTTAGGTGTAAGTGGATAACCGGCGATTTCGGAAGTACAGAATTCGTTATGTTCCACGGGCAAAGCGATGACCGCGTAGAGCGGTATTGAAGAGGGGTAAACGATGGCAGCTGGATTGATTGGTCGAAAGATCGGAATGACGCAGATTTACACCGAAACTGGTGATGTGCGGACGGTGACCGTGGTTAAGGCGGGGCCGTGCACGGTATTGCAATTGAAGACCCTGGAGCGCGATGGCTATGAGGCGATCCAGTTAGGTTTTGAGGATAAGCCGCGTCGTCTTGCTTCTCGCAGTGAACGTGGTCATGTGGCAACGTTGGATAGCAATCGACAGAAGTCGTTGGTATCGGCGGGCGTTGTGGCGGCTCCGAAAGCGGAGTGTGAACCGCAGCGTGAGATTTGTGAATTTCGGGTTTCTCCCGAGGGATATACGGTAGGTCAGGTTCTGGATGTGACGTCGTTCTCGGACGTTGCCGCGATTGATGTAATCGGAACGAGCAAAGGCCGTGGTACCGCTGGTGTCATGAAGCGACATAATTTCAGTGGTCAGCGTGCGAGTCACGGTGCGAAGAAAGTGCATCGTCAGGCTGGTTCGACAGGTTGCAATAGCTATCCGTCGCGAATTTTCAAAGGTCGTCGTATGGCGGGCCATTATGGCTCGGAGCAGGTGACGACGCGGAATCTGAAGTTGGTAGGAATTGACGCAGAACAGGGACTCTTGCTGATTCTTGGAGCTGTACCGGGTGCGAAGAATGGTTTCGTCACGGTTCGTCCGACGAATAAGTTAGGGTAATTATTATAGGCGATTCGGGTCGTTTGTCTGGTTGTGAGTGGGTTGTAAGACGAGCTTTCATCCAGGACAGGAACAGACGATCTCGTGGGATTTTAACGAAAGGCAAAATCATGTCCACCGTAGCGCTTCCGATTTATGACCGTCAGGGTAAGGAAGTCGGTAGTTACGACTTCGATCTGGCGGAGCTTACGACGGTGATTGATGGTCACGTCGAGGTAAATCGTCAGCTTTTGCATGACGTGGTGGTGATGTATTTGGCGAATCGACGACAAGGTACGGCGAAGACTAAGACGCGTGCTGAAGCCGCGGGTTCGACTAAGAAGATGTATCGTCAAAAAGGTACGGGTAATGCCCGAGCGGGTCAGCGACGTAGTCCGGTCCGTCGGGGTGGTGGTCATGCGTTCGCGAAACGCCCGCGTGATTTCTCGTATCGTCTTCCGAAAAAAGCGATTCGTTTGGCGGCGCGCCAAGCGTTGGCAGGTCGGATTGCGGAGCGATTGGTGAAATTGGTAGACGATTTCAGTTTCTCAGTACCGAAGACGAAAGAGGCTTTTGGAATATTGAAGGCTTTGGACGTAGCGGGTAAGAAGGTTTTGGTGGTGACGAATGGTTACGATCAAAATGCTTATAAAAGTGTTCGGAACATTGATGGCGCGGTGATCATGCCGATAGCCGAGCTGAATGCTTATGAAGTTCTGCGTAGTAAGGCAATTGTGACGACTGCGGCGGCATTGGATGCGATGCGAGCGGGTTTGAAGGAATGCTGTTGCTGTGAGCAGTGTACGTGTGAGGATGGGGCGGCGGAGTGAAAGCGGCAATGTTCATAGACGGATAGATTTCGAACAAACGAGTGATTTGTGAGGATCTATTGTTGGTGAGCGAGTTTCGGAAAGGTGAGACGCGATGGCGGAAATAAAGGGATTCGGTCCGGAGCTGGTGCCGCAGCAGGTGATCGTGCGGCCTCTGGTGACGGAAAAAGGTCTGCACCGTGCGGAGCGCAACAACTCGTACAGTTTTGAGGTGAATCCTCTGGCGACGAAGTTGGATGTGCGTCAAGCGGTGGAAGAGTTGTTCGGCGTGAAGGTGACGCGGGTGAATATTCAGATCCGCAAGGGTAAACCGCGTCGTACGAAAAAGGGTTATGTGCTGACGAAAGACTGGAAGAAGGCGATTGTAACGCTGGATTCGGAACACCGGATCAACTTCTTCTGATCGAGGTAGCTGATCAGGAACCTTGAGTGGAAAGTTTTTCGAGCGTCTGTCGTAGAGATGGCGGGCGGTAGAGCGGAGAGTTTTTTAGAAGAAGGTTCTGATCGAAAGGTATAAGGGCGAATCAATGGGTATTCGGCGATACAATCCGACGACGCCGGGACGCCGGGGAGCAAGCGTAAGCGATTTTGCAGAGCTGACGCCCGGAGTAAAACCGGAAAAGAGTCTGCTCGTTCCGAATAAGAAGACCGGCGGACGGAATAATCAAGGGGTGATCACGGCACGTTTTCGAGGTGGTGGTCACAAGCAAATGTATCGAATTATCGACTTCAAGCGTATGCGAGATGGCATGGTAGCGGAAGTGGATTCGATTCAATACGATCCGAATCGTTCGTCACGAATTGCGCTTTTGGTTTATGCGGATGGCGTGAAGACTTATATCATCGCGCCGGATGGACTGAAAAAAGGCGATAAAGTGATGAGTGGGGCGGATGTGGCACCGACGGTAGGCAATTGTATGCCACTGTTTGCGATGCCGTTAGGTGTGACGATTCACTGTATCGAAGTTCAGCCGGGACGTGGTGCGGCGATGTGCCGTTCCGCGGGTTCCCGAGCGGTATTAGAGGCGAAGGACCAGAGTTGGGCCCAGCTTCGACTTCCGAGTGGTGAAATTCGTCGTGTGCCGGCCATGTGCCGAGCGACGATTGGATCGGTGGGCAATGGCGAGCACATGAACATTGTGATTGGCAAAGCCGGTCGTAAGCGTTGGATGGGTAAGAAGCCGCACGTTCGTGGTACAGCGATGAATCCGATCGACCACCCGCATGGTGGTGGTGAAGGCCGCACGAAGGGTGGTCGTCATCCGGTGAGTCCTACGGGTCTTTCGGCGAAGGGTGGTAGCACTCGACAGCGTCGCAAAGCATCGAATCGGGCGATTGTTCGTCGTCGTCGTTCACGTCGATATGGCGTGGTGAAACTGAAGTAAGGGTAGCTGGTTTAATAAGGACATAGAGAATGAGTAGATCGCTCAAAAAGGGTCCGTTTGTTGACCAGAAGCTCTTCCTTAAGGTGGAGCGACTGAACGAGACGGGCGATAAGCAGCCGATTAAGACGTGGGCGCGAGCCTGCACGATCATTCCGGAATTTGTGGGGCATACATTTATGGTTCACAATGGCCGGGTGCACACGAAAGTGTTTGTGACCGAAGAGATGGTCGGACATCGCTTAGGCGAATTTGCACCGACGCGGACCTTCCGGGGTCATGGCGGCAAAGGTAAACGATAAGAAATAGAATCGGTTAGAAAAGCGAGTAGGGCTGTTATCTCTTTTCAAAAGGGTTATAATATAACCTTCGTTGTTAAAGGTGGTGATGGTCCGCTCAGCCGGGTGGTAAGATTGCGAAGATTTGAGGATGGTTCGGCGTAAAGTCAATCGGATGCGAAGTCGCGATTTGAGAGCCGTTTTCTCCGAGGCTTGCGAGGTAAGCGAGTTATGATTTACAAAGCTGTATATAGATATGCCCGGATTAGCCCGCAGAAAGTTCGGTTGATAGCCGACTTGGTGCGGAACAAGACCGTGGATGAGGCTCTTAGCGTGTTGCGGTTCCAACCGCAGCGTGCAGCCCGGATGCTTGAGCAGGTGATCCGTAGCGCGTTAGCGAATGCGGAAGACAAGCGAGCGGCGGATCCAGGTCGTCTCAGTGTGGTGGAGGTGTGCGTGGATGGAGGGCCAGTCATGAAGCGAATGCGTCCGAAGTCTCGCGGCATGTCTTCAATCATATTGAAGCGTTCATCACATATTCGGGTAACGTTAGGATAAACCACCGGGATAAACCAGGGGATAACCAAATGGGACAGAAGGTCAATCCGGTCGGTTTTCGTACCGGCATCATGACCGGCTGGAAAAGCCGGTGGTATGCGTCGAAAAAAGAGTTTAGCGAGCTTCTTGTAGAAGACAAGAAGATCCGAACTTTTATTAAGACGCGTAATGAGGCTGGTGGTAAGCCGATGTACCCCGCGATTTCGAAGATTGAAATTGAGCGAACGCGGGATGAAGTGAAGGTAATTTTATTCTCGGCACGTCCGGGAGTATTGGTCGGTCAGAAGGGTAAGGGACGTCGGGTTGAAGATTTGCAGAATGATCTGCAGAACTTAGTTGGGCGTCGGATTAGCATTCGGATCGAAGAGATATCGCGACCAGCAGTGGTTGCGCAGCTTGTGGCTGAAGACATTGCGGAACGTCTTGGTAAACGAGCGAGTTTCCGACGTACGATGAAGCAGGCACTGGACGAAGCGATGAAGGCCGGGGCGAAGGGAATTAAGGTCCAACTAGCCGGTCGATTGGGTGGAGCGGACATGAGTCGTCGCGAAAAGGCGATTGCAGGCTCGATTCCGCTTTCGACGCTCCAAGCGAAGATCGATTATGGCTTTGCGGAGGCGTTGATCGCCCAGGGACACATTGGCGTACAGGTATGGATTAATCAGGGGACTTATAGCGAGGGTGGCAGCGATGGCCTTGATGCCCAAACGGATCAAACACAGAAAAAGCCAAAGAGGTCGTATAAAAGGTGAAGCGACGCGGGGTAACCGCGTATCCTTTGGTGATTTTGGTCTCCAGGCAGTGCAGGGAGGCTGGATTAGTGCACAGACGATTGAGGCGGGTCGTATTGCGGCCTCCCAATACTTGCGAACCGAAGGTCGCCTTTATATTCGAATCTTTCCGAACAAATCGATTACGTCGATTCCACTTGAAACCCGTATGGGTAAAGGTAAAGGTGAACCGGAATTCTGGGCGGCGGTAGTTCGTCCGGGGACGATTCTGTTCGAGATCGGTGGCGTAACGGAAGAGGCGGCGAAGATTTGTTTCGCGCGATTGGCTCACAAGATGCCAGTGAAAGTGCGGATGGTTTATCGTCGTCCAATGTAGTGATAGCAGGTAAGCGTTTCCGGTTGCCGTGAGCGGCCGGGATACAGCGAACTGTGGCGAAGAGACGACATCGAAGGAAAATTAAGGACTGAGATATCGCGTTGGAGAACGTTCCCGTAGAGGGTATTGATGACGGTATTTCAGGAAAGGTGGTTGTAATGGCGAAGGCGATCAAGGCGAGCGAACTTCGTGGCATGAGTGACGAGCAGCTTGCATTGACATTGCAAGAGGCGCGTACGACGCTTTTCAAGTTGCGGGTGCAGGCCTCGACGGAACGGCTTGATACGGTGAGTAATCTCCGTGTGAACCGTAAGCTGATTGCTCGAGTGTTGACGATTCAGCGAGAGCGTGCCCTTCAGCAGAAGGCGGAACAGGTGGCGGTTCAAGCGAACACAGGTGCGTGAGACCGTGTGCGGGAAAGTGCGGGCGGTCCGCGTATGTGAGACGCGTTGAGAACCGATTTTAACGAAATATTCGTGGAGATTTGGGGAAAAGCGAGTTCGCATTTTTCTGCCGTGGACACGAATTCATGTGGATGAGGAAATAAGCGATGCCGAAGCGAGTGATGATCGGTGAAGTGAAGAGCGACCGTACGTCGAAGACGCGACGAGTGGAGATTCAGCGTCTCGTAAAAGAGCCGAAGTATGGTAAATACATGCGTCGGAAAACGGTGTGCTACGTTCATGATGAGAATAATGTCTCGAAGCGTGGTGACATGGTCGAGATTGAAGAGTGTCGGCCACTTTCTCGGACGAAGCGGTGGTCCTTGGTGCGAGTGGTGGAAACCAGTCGTTTAGTGGACCTTGCGGCGATGCGAGCTGAGGCTGATGCGGCGCGAGCTGCGGATGTGAATGGCTAGTGACAGATTCCTATATGCTTGGTTTGATCTTTAGGTTGAAGTTTCGCGATCTTTTAAAATCGTTTTTAGCGGCGATTTCCGAGGTGGTGAAAGGGGAAAGATCAGATGAGAGTGGTAGGATTTGTGCCGAAAAGAGCCGTGGAAGTAGTTGAACGTGTCGAGAGGCACGATACAGTGATGAAAAACGTTCTTGGTGGAGGCCGATGACCTGTAAATAAGGTTCGTGGGTGACTCGGAATCAAGGCGACAGAAAAATGGGTGATTAGTCATGATCCAGATGCAGACACGACTCGCCGTAGCGGATAACACCGGGGCGAAGGAACTGATGTGCATAAAAGTGCTCGGTGGGTCGCGGCGGCGGTTCGCCCGCATTGGTGACGTCATCGTGTGTAGCGTACGAGCAGTTTCCGCGGGCAGTGACCTGAAGAAGGGAACAGTAGTGCGTGCGGTGGTGGTCCGTGCGAAGCAGCCGACACGTCGTAAAGACGGTAGTTACGTCCGTTTTGATAGTAACGCTGCCGTCATCATCGATAACGATAAGAATCCGAAGGGTACACGTATCTTCGGTGCTGTGGCTCGAGAGCTTCGTGAGTTGAATTTCATGAAGATCGTTAGCCTTGCAAGCGAGGTGGTCTGATGCGAATTCGAAAAGATGATACGGTAGAAGTGATCGCAGGTGCTGACAAGGGTACGCGAGGGCGTGTTATCCGCGTTGATCGTGGTTCAGACCGTGTGGTCGTTGAGGGTGTGAATCGAGTATATAAGCATGTACGTCGCAGTCGCAAAACCCCCAAGGGTGGCAAGCTGTCGAAAGAGGCTCCGTTGAGTGTCTCGAATGTGCTTTTGGTTTGCACTTCCTGCGGTAAAGCGACGCGTATCGGTGTTCGTTTTGCGGCGGATGGCTCGAAAGAGCGTTTTTGTAAAAAGTGTGGTGCGTCGACCGGAGTGATCGGTGTGCCTGCGAAGTAGTGAAAAATGGCAAGAGGTCACGACGCTGCTTCCTTGGAGATGGTCGAGGGGGCAGTCTGGTTGCATGATGGTTCGATTGTCGGTAGTTACGTTTGAAACCGCGATTCATTCTGGAGAATTACGCTTGTAATTCATGCAGTAATCGAAGGTCAGTGTATCGGTGGCGATTTGGAATGATGCAAGGCATGGTTGACTTTTTGGGAATAGAGATGGAAGTCATTTGATTTTTCTATTTCTTGCGAAATGGAGGAGTCGGATGTCTGGTGGAATTTAGAATTCTGTTAAATAATAGCTCTCCGGAACGAAACGGCTGTTCAAGGGTGGAAAGTTGTGGTACAATGTCACACTTCCAGTGAGCGGTGACCGGAATAGGGTCGGATGGGTGCCAGAGCGGCCCATAGTATGGGCTGGAATGAAGGTGTAACGGTGAGTGAAAAGATGACTCCTCGGTTTCTGGAAAAATACAATTCAGAAATTCGTCCGAGACTGATTGAGCAGCTCGGTGAAGAGCGAAATATTATGTCGATTCCGCGTCTTCAGAAGATTGTAATCAACATGGGCGTGGGCATCGCGAGTCAAGATAAGAAATATATCGAAGATGCGGTGGATGCTCTGACGCAGATCGCGGGTCAAAAGCCTGTGGTTACGAAGGCGCGTAAATCAATCGCCGGCTTTAAGTTGCGTGAGGACATGCCGATTGGTTGCATGGTGACGCTTCGTGGTACGCGGATGTACGAGTTTTTTGATCGTTTGGTTTCGCTCGTGCTTCCACGAGTACGCGACTTTCGTGGTTTGAACCCGAAAGCGTTTGATGGTAATGGTAATTACAACCTCGGTTTGACGGAGCAACTTGTTTTTCCGGAGTTGAATCCGGACAAGTTTACGCGACCGCAGGGTATGAATATCACGATTGTGACCAATACGTCGAGTGATGATGAGGCTCGGGTGCTTCTGAAAGATTTCGGATTCCCGTTCCGTTCTGATGAGAAAAAAAGTTGATTCGGAGGTGACGGTTAGTTAGTTTGCCAATCGACGCGAGGGATTTGGCGGGCGGCGATCGTTGCCGGACGTTTCTGCTGAGAGAGAAATTAGATTATTTCCAGTTGAACATGTACGGTGGTGAGGCTTTAGGTGTCGGTGCGAAAGGCACGTTAGAGTCCACCATGTGTATGAGGTAAAAGATACATGGCGAGTAAAGCGAAGATTCTGCAGTCGCAGCGGACACCGAAGTTTTCGACGCGGCATCGTAACCGTTGTCAGTTATGTGGTCGCCCACGGGCGGTGTATCGTAAGTTTGGTATCTGCCGTATCTGCTTTCGTAAGATGGCGGATGAGGGTGTGATTCCGGGCGTTAGGAAGGCGAGCTGGTAACGAAGAGCTGGTAACGAAGAGCAGCTAAGGGGAATAAGAACGATGATGACCGACCCTGTGGCGGATATGCTGACCCGCATTCGTAACGCGGTGCGTGTGGAGCATCCTTCAGTGGAAATGCCTCTTTCGAAGGTGAAAAAAGGCCTTGCGGATGTATTGAAGCGAGAAGGTTATATTTGGGATTGGGAAGAGTTTGAGGGTGGACCGGCAAAACAGTTGCGAGTCCATTTGAAATATGGCCCGAACGGTGAGCGAGTGATTCGACATATTCGTCGGGTTAGCAAGCCAGGTCGCCGCGTTTATAGTGGTGCCACTGAGCTGAAGCCGGTTTTGGGCGGGCTTGGTATTATGGTCGTTAGCACATCGAAAGGTGTGTTGAGTGATCGTGAAGCTCGTGAAAAGAAACTCGGCGGTGAGCTCCTTTGTGAGATCTGGTGAGTTTTGTGACCGAAACCTGCGAATGATGATAGCGATGGGTTTGCCGAGCGGTAGACGTAGTGATTGTGGGTTTGGGTCGTTAAGGAATCAAGGGGAAATGAGTGTGATCTGAGCAGAAAGCTGATGTTGCACTCACTTACGCCCGGTTGTTTTCGGACGATTCTGAAAAATAGCCGGATGTTTTAGATTCACCGTATCGGTTGCTTAATGAAGCGGCCGGTACAAATTGGAAAATGATGATTTTCCGGGATGGAAATTGAGAAATGTCGAGACTTGGAAAAAAACCGGTGGCTCTGCCTGCTGGCGTGAAGCTGACGGTGACAGGTAAGGATATTCAAGTGGAAGGTCCGAAGGGCAAGTTATCTTGGACGTTTCCGGCTGGTATTTCTGCTGTGATTGAAGAGGATGGAAAGTCTGTCCTTTTGACCCGTCAGGACGATACTCGTGAGGCGAAGTCCTTTCATGGCTTGTCGCGAGCCCTTGTTCAAAATATGATCGTTGGGGTCGTTAAGGGATACGAGAAGAAGTTGGAAGTGGTTGGTGTTGGTTACATTGCCGCGATTCAAGGCAAAACGCTCCAACTTCGTGTTGGTTTGGCGAACGAACTTCAAGTTCCTGTACCTGACGATTTGACGGTAACATGTCCAGATCAGCAGCATATTGTGGTGCAAGGTATCGATAAGCAGCTTGTGACGAGTTTTGCTGCTGCCGTTCGGTTGCTTCGTAAGCCTGAGCCGTACAAAGGCAAGGGAATTCGTTACGATGGGGAGGTTGTTCGTCGTAAACAAGGTAAGGTTATGGCGAAGTAGTGACGGCGTTCCTTTGTGTTGTCGGTCTGTTGCTTTGAGAGGATGTCTCAGGGCTGATAGGGCGAGTTTTAAGACCTGCGAGTTTTGAGACTTGTGGGGTAACAAAGGGGCTGTTAGCTTGGCGAATAGACGATTGATTATGTCAAGATCGCGTTAAAATGCTCCGACGCACATTCCGTCGGAGTCGCGTAAAGAGAGGTTTCCAGTGAAGAAAACTAAACGAGCGGGTGCACAGCGTCAACGTCGAACGTGGCGTGTTTCTAATAAGATTAAGAAGTTTTCGACTCGGACACGTTTGGCTGTGTGTCGAACAGACAAGCATATTTATGCGCAGCTGATTGATGATGTAGAAGGTCGGACGTTGGCTTTTGCGGGTTCGTTGGATCCGGAGCTTCGCGGTGAATTGAAGAGTGGTGGTAACATTGAAGGTGCTCAGGCCGTTGGACGTTTGATTGCGAAACGTGCGCTGGAGGCAGGTGTTACGAAGGCAACTTTCGATCGTCGTGGTAATCGGTACCACGGACGTGTCGCGGCACTTGCGGACGCTGCTCGTGATGCGGGTCTGGACCTGGGTGCGAAAGCGGTTGTCGAGGAGAAGCCTGTGGCCAAAGCTCCTAAAAAGGAGAAAGCTCCCAAGGGCGAAAAGTCGGATAAAGGCGCGAAGAAATAACCAGCAAGTAACGAAGCAGGTTTAACCGCGAGTGCTGATGGGCGAATAGATGGGTTGTTCTCTTTTGGTAAAGTGTTACAATGCGTCTTGACGCTGGACAGTAGATAGATCGGGACCTGCGAATACCGGGGCATAAAAGAGATGGCGGAAAATAAAGATCGAGAGAATGAGGGAAGAGACAGCCGTGATCGCGAAAAAGACGGTCAAGGTGGTCTGGTCGATAAGCTGGTTAAAGTCCGGCGTTGTGCAGCAGTGGTTAAGGGTGGTCGTCGCTTTAGCTTTACGGCACTGGTTGTCGTGGGTGATGGCAGCGGTCGCGTTGGATGTGGTTATGGCAAGGCGAATGAAGTGCCGCCAGCCGTTGAAAAAGCGAAAAAAGATGGTTCTCGCCGAATGGAAGAGATACAGCTTGTTGGCGGATCAATTCCTCACCAGGTGAAGGGGCGATTTGGAGCGGCGCAGGTGGTTTTGGTTCCCGCGAATCCGGGTACCGGTGTAATCGCTGGTGCGGCCGTAAAATCGGTTTGCGAAGCGGTGGGAATTACGGATATTTTGACGAAGAGTTATGGTTCGCCGAATCCGGTGAATTTGGTGAAAGCGACGATTAACGCCTTGCAACAATTGCGGGCCAAAGCAGAGGTCGAACGGCTTCGGGGAGTGACGCTAACATGAATTTAAGCGATATTCATACCGGGGTACAGGGCGCGAAGAAGACAAAACGTCTTGGACGCGGTAAAGGTACCGGACAAGGTAAGACGGCTGGCCGTGGTCACAAGGGTCAGGGGTCGCGTGCGGGTTGTAGTCGATCGCCGGTTTTTGAAGGTGGTCAGTTTCCCTTAGCTCGTCGTGTGCCGAAGCGTGGTTTTAACAACAAATTTGCTTTGGAAGTTCGGACAGTGAACGTTCAGCTTTTAGATGATTTGTTTGAAGCCGGTGAAGATGTTACGCCTGAGGTTTTGGCGGTGCAAGGAATTGTGTCTGGTCGATATGATGTGCTGAAGATCCTCGGTGACGGAGATCTCGTGACGAAGTTGCGTGTTTCGGCCCATCGGTTCAGCAAAACAGCGCGTGAGAAAATTGAGGCTGCTGGTGGCGAGTGTGTGGTGCTTCCAGGTGTGGCTCCTGTTGGTAAGAACAAAATGGGGGCGCAGAAGTAGGGGTAGTGATTTCCTTTTTTTGACGA
>JAQVKF010000131.1 GCA_028694795.1 Thermoguttaceae bacterium
AAAATATACGACGTGGATTTTGGCATTCGCAGGGATTTTACTCTATTTGGGAGCGATTCCGCCGATCGGTTTCGGACTGTTGGGGTGGTTGGCATTCGCGCCATGGATTCCGCTCATTCGTGAGCGCCGCATGTCCGGCCGTCATCCCTACGCCGTGATTTATCTGGCCGGTTTTCTGTTCTGGATGGTTTCGCTCCATTGGTTACGCTATCCGCATCCTGCCACATCCATCGGTTGGATCGCCCTATCCGGCTATCTCGCGGTTTATTTTCCCATCCTAGTGGCCATATCGCGTGCGGCGGTACACCGCTTCCGAATCCCCGCCGCTCTAGCAATGACCATCATCTGGACGGGGCTGGAACTCGCCCGAGCCCACCTGATCACCGGTTTCCTGATGGCATCACTCGCCCATTCACAACTTTCGATATGGCCCGTGTGGGGGGATACGCTTCCGACCGCGTGGCTTCCGATCGTGCAAATCGCGGATCTCGCCGGAGAGTATCTCGTAACCATGTTGCTTGTGCTCGTCGGTGGAACGCTGGGCGAACTTTTTCACCATTACGTCTACATACGTTATCTTGGTGAACGTTGTTCTCCAACGGTTGCCTCGTCCGCCCTGGATGCGAACAAAAACCATACCGCAACAGAATCACCCCTGAAAAAGCCCTCGCTAGAATTTACACAAAACACACAAAATAAAACAGCTGGTGATTCCCATACAGGCGTTGCGAATCCGAGTGAGCCATCGTGGTCCCATGAAACGATATGTGGTAAAACGCTGTGCATCGAATGTTGCCTTACGATTCTTTGCGTCACAACTGCTTGGTGTTACGGAGGTTACGCTATTTCTCGTCAGATCGCGTTAAAATCGACGACTGTGCGAGTGGCGGCCATTCAGGGTTCGATTCCGTCGGAAATCAAACATTCGCCCGATCCGAATGCTCCACAAAAGATTCTCGAAGAATATCTTTCGCTCACGCGTGACGCCCTCCTCGTGCCGCCGGAGGAACGTCCGCAACTCGTCGTTTGGCCCGAAACGATGTTCCCGCACTCGTTGCTTGTGGTGGATGACTCACTGACCGAGGCCGATTTTGCCCAATGTGACGCAAGCCGGTTTTGCAATTCGCTCGACGATCTCAAAAGCAAAGCGGAAATCAGTCGCCGAATGCCAGCGGAAATGGCTCGCCGCTTCGCGGTACCAATGCTCATCGGAATGAGTGTGTGGGAATATTCGGCGACCGGTACCCAAAATTACAACGCTGCCGTTCTGTTCGATGAAATGGGTAATTTACGAGGGATGTATTGCAAAATGCATCGTGTATTATTTGGAGAATATATACCATTTGCGGATATTTTTCCAGTTTTGCAAAATTTAACGCCGCTTCCAACGAGTTTAGACCCTGGCAAAAAGGCCGTTCGGCTCGGTTGTCCAGCGACTTCATCAACGCCCGCGATATCGATTATACCGAACATCTGTTATGAATCGGTTTTGCCGCATTTCATTCGTGGACAATTTGATGGGGTGGCTACCGCGAAAGATCGGAGAGACTCGCCGCCGATGCTCGTAGCCAACTTAACGAATGACGGTTGGTTTCGTGGTTCCTGTGAGCTGGATCAGCATTTAGCCTGTGCTCAAATGCGAGCGATTGAGATGCGAGTTCCGTGGATCATCGCGGCAAATACCGGTTTTTCGGCCACGATTAGCGATACCGGCAAACTGCTGACACGTGGACCGCGTGCGCAATCGGGCATTGTGACCGCCTCGTTCCATTTGTCGCAAACCACCCATCCTACGGTCTATCAATCCATAGGTGACGGGTTACCGCTCCTCTGTTTGGCTTTGACGCTTGCATGTGGGGGGATTGGGTTGGTTCGGGGCCGAATGCGTGATCCACATCATTCCGACGATCATCCCAGTGTCTCCCAGGATTAGTGGAGCCACCCTTCCGGTTTTAACGGTTGTAGCGTTCCGTCCGGCGTTCGTGTCCATAGCCCCGGTTCCGCGCAAGCTGTTCCGATCCGTGTGAATCGTGTACCATAGATGGAGAGGGTCCCGGGTTCATTGGACGAGATTCCGTGTTCCGTCATCAGCTTGCGATAGTCGGAACTGGTCTCCCAATCCGGATCCATTGCCATGATGAGTTCGAAATCTTCACCGTCACTGAGGGCGTGTTGGAGTGGTGTGCGTCCCACTTTTTGAGCGAGTTGGTAAGCGTCCGGAGCGATCGGAATCGCGTCGCAATCGACGATGATTCCACAACCACTAGCCGTGGCGAGTCGTGAAAGATCGAGCGAAAGTCCATCGCTCACGTCCATCGCCGCATGCACGGGCATATGTTCGTGAAGCCACAGGGCTTCTTCAATACGCGGCATAAACGCATAATGGTGCGAGAGAATGGAGCCGCCGAATTGTCCCGTGACCCAAATAGCGTCTCCCCGTCCAGTGGTTGCGTCGTATCGAACACCATCGCGTCGCAACACCCCGCGTGAGGTGGACACTCCAATCATCGTCACGCTAATGGCGAGAGGAGAGTTCCACGTATTGGTATCGCCGCCGGCAATAGCGACGCCAAACCGTTTGGCCAATGAACGCATCCCTTCGAGTATCCGCTGAGCGAGTTCGAGGGAAGGGATTGAACGTTTGAGCGTTTTGTGGAAAGCGACGCCCTGCTGAGGTAATGCGACAGCAACAAACGCGGCAACAGGCTTTGCGGCCATGGCGGCGATATCAGATAAATTAACCGCAAGAGCTTTGCGTCCAACGAGTTGCGGCGAAAGCTCATCGAGAATAAAATCCGTTCCATCCATGAGCATATCGACAGTCACGACAGGATTCCCACCAAAATTCTTCAACACAGCGGCATCGTCACCGATTCCCAACAGAACGGAGTCATGTGGATTCTTCCTGGCAAATGAGGCAATTTGGGAAAGGAAATTAGATTCTATGCTCATTACAGTTTCCAACAGTTAGTCGAGGAAAGAAGCCCGGGCAGTCCCTCGAAAGGTCATCCATTATCCAGAAATCAGGAAAACAGCGTGAAATACGGAAAATCGTCCTGCAATCAGGAAATCGGCTCGGAGGAAAAATGCCTTCGGAGAACGTTTCAAACCACTACATTCGAAGAATCCGAAGGTGATAACCGGACGGTCCTTAACCTCTTCGGCGTTTTTTTAAGCCGACTCGCAAAAAAATAGAGCAGAAAAAATAAAAAAGGGAGAAAAAGGTCCCCCCCCGCTGGTAAAAAAAAGAAAAAGAGTTAAGATTACGCAAATCGGTGGTCGGGGTTTCGACTAACCGCATTTCTCGGAATCGCGGGGAGCGTGCTTCTTTCCGAAAAATGGATGTTGTCACTGGGTATTAATAAACGAAGCCGTTGGGGTGACGAACCTCGATAAAAGCGGTTGGGTTTGAAGGAATAGGGTCAGTACTATGGCAAAGCAACTGGTCGGTGTGGCGCGTTTTCAGGTTTCGGGCGGTCAGGCAACTCCAGCACCTCCTGTTGGTACATCACTGGGTAAATTTGGTATCAATCTTGGTCAATTCGTTCAGCAGTTCAACGAACGCACGAAAGAGCACTTGGGACTTCGCGTTCCGGTTGTGGTTCGTGTTTATAACGACCGTACGTTCGAGTTGGAGACGAAGAGTCCAGCATGTGCGGATCTTCTCAAAAAGGCGGCGGGTGTGGCCAAAGGTGCCGGCAACCCACCGAAAGAGAAGGTAGGCCAAGTCACACGAGCGCAGATTGAAGAGATCGTCAAAATCAAGTCGAAAGATTTGAATGCGCGTGAGTTGGATCATGCGTGTCATTTGATCGAAGGTACAGCGCGCAGCATGGGTTTGGATGTGGTTGAGTGAGTATAAGGAACAAGTTTCCGTTAGCGGCCTGAGATTAGAGAACTGAATTGGCGAGCTTTGAGACAGGTTCGAAGGGAAATAAGTCGCAGAGTTTTGTGATATTTCTGAGGTGAGAATCCTGTTTTTGGGGTTGGATCTAGCGGGAAATTTGGATATGAAATAGGTACATAAGCATAACAGCCAGGTGAAACCACGAAACCTGGCGGCCTGCCGTTAGTTGGGCGATTTTTCAATAGAAAATCGTTCCGATTTCAATGGTGGGTGGGCGACGATTTCGTGGAACCGGGACCGAGGTTGTTTTTCAGCGTGAAGAACAAACTGTTGGTTGTGGGTCTCAGTGTGAAAGATAGAGAATGGCAAAGCAGTCGAAACGATTGCGTGCTCTTGCGAAGAAGACACCGAGCAAGAGTACGTTGCCGCTGGAAGAAGCGGTTGCGTTGTTGAAAACGTTCAACAACACGAAGTTCGATCAGACTGTCGAAGTCACGATGCGTCTAGGCATTGATGCGAAGCAGGCGGACCAATTGGTTCGTGGTTCGATCGTTCTCCCTCACGGCATTGGTAAATCGCTACGCGTGATCGTATTCGCCAAAGGCGATAAGATTGACGAGGCGAGAGCCGCCGGAGCGGATGAGGTTGGAGGGCCGGAACTTGCGCAGCGTATCAAAGATGGCTGGACGGACTTTGACGTTTGTATCGCCGCCCCGGACATGATGGGAGCGGTTGGCCCGTTAGGTAAGATTCTTGGACCGCGAGGCTTAATGCCGTCGCCTCGAGCTGGAACCGTGACGATGGATATCGGAAAAACGGTGAAGGAGTACAAGGCCGGCAAAGTCGAGTTCCGAAATGACAGTGCCGGTATCGTGCACGGAGTTGCTGGTAAGCTAAGTTTTGATGCAGATAAGCTCGTGGAGAACATTCGCGTGTTCATGAACTATGTGCTTTCGCTCAAACCAGCAGCAGTGCGGGGGCAGTACGTGAAGAGTCTCTCGATTTCCGCGACGATGTCACCGGGAATCTGGATTCAGAACCAATAAAATTGCTCCGGAAGGCAGGTTTGAATCATGAGTAAATATGTCAAGGGACTGATCACAGACCATGTGCGTACCCAGATGGAAGGTGCGCAGGACGCGTTGCTTGTCAGCATGGTAGGTGTAGGTTCCAATATTAATGGTCAAATTCGTACGGATTTGGCATCGAAGGGCATTCGAGTGCTGTTTGTCAAAAACAGTCTTGCACGTCGAGCTTGCGTTGGTTCGAAGTTGGAAGGTCTTTTCGATAACGTCGAGGGCTCGGTAGCGGTTTGCTGGGGAGCGGCGGATGTGGTCTCGTTGGCGAAGGAGATTGTTCGTCTTTCGCAGGACAAGCGATTTGCACCGGGCAAGAACGCGCCCGCTGGCACCGGTTTCCTAGTGGTAGGCGGTATCATGGATGGTGATGTGATGTCGCCTGAGATGGTCGTTCAGGTCAGCAAATGGGCATCGCGAGAAGAGACGATTGCGAAGTTGGTCGGCCAGATTTTGGGACCGGGAGCGAATCTCGCGGCGGCGTTGGTGGGGCCGGGGGCAGCACTTGCCAGCCAGATCAAGTCGAAATCCGAAGGCGAAGACGCGGAAGCGGCTCCGGCTGTGGATACCGCCAGCTGAGTGGCGTGTCGGTAGTGTTTTGATTGAATGATTAGCTATTGCGGCCATGGATGATGTATCCTTGTCACCGTGGGCACTGGCAAAAAGATATGGTGCTACTAAGACTGCATGAGCAGTCCGATCAGGCGAATGGCGAAGACTCGGCTTGTGATAAACAAGGGGTAAATGACGCCTTCGAACGATTGAGCAGGAACGCAAAGAAGTTTTTGGCTGGGTTGTTTGACCTGGGGAACGACTTTGTGAAAGAAAGAACAAAAAGATATTTCAACGATTACACAGTTCTAAAATTTCAACCTCCTTAAGCGAACAGTGTAAAGCGATTGAGAAAGGGTGTTTGATATGTCGGATACAGTCTGGACGGACTTGACGAAGGAATTGGGCGATAAAATTGCGGAGCTGACGCTGAAACAGGCGAAAGAGCTTGGCGATTACCTTGAAGAAGTCCATGGGATTAAGGCTGCGGCTGGTGGCGCGGTTGTCATGGCGGGGCCGGTGGGTGGCGAAGCCGCTCCGGCAGCTGAAGAGAAGACCGAGTTCGACGTCGTCATGACCTCGTTTGGCGAAAAGAAGATTGATGTGATCAAGGCCGTTCGTGGACTCGTTGCGGGTCTTGGCCTTGCCGATGCGAAGAAGCTTGTCGAAGGCGTGCCGGCCAAGATTAAGGAAGGCGTGTCGAAGGACGACGCTGAAAAGACGAAGAAAGAACTCGAAGCGGCTGGTGCCACGGTCGAGATCAAGTAGTTTTTATCAAATCGTTTGAAGTTTCATCGGAGACGGTGGAAAAGATAACGATGGATAAAATCGAGGCAGGGATCCGTAAATTTTTTGGGGTCCCTGTTATTCTTGAGTAATATCTGTTAGAATGGCAGGGCTTGGGTAGTATTGGGTATTTTTATGCGGTAGTCTGCAAGGATTTACCGAATATTTTTTTGAGTACCGATCCAAATCACGATTTAAGAGGGATTGGAGCAGTTTTCGACTGTTTCAACAAGCAACTAAGAGGCGGAACCTCTTCACAAGAAGCTGATGCTTCTTAAGTATGAGGGCCAGATCTTTGGTTGACAATCAGAAGGGGATGCACGTGAAATAAGGAGCTGTCGAGCGTCAGCGTATGTAGCTGAAACCGTCAGTTCTTTTTTTGTTTTCCTTCTGATTTATTTTTTCCCGATTTTCGGCCTGTAAATTGCACGTGTTTCCCGATGCCAGAGCAACCCCAGTTTTGGTTATTTGGCAAAGAATACAAATACAAAAGCAGGCAAAATTCCTGAGTGAAGTTCCTAATCCACAGACCACTAAATGATATTAGACGAACGATTCTATTTCAAGCCATCAAGCGGAGAATAGGGGTGTCGTTGTTTTTTGGTTTGTGTGGTGTGTTTCCCAAAATGTTTGAACACCTTTGGGAAGTTTCGGATGCAGAATAGGTATCGGCGTCCGATTTGTGTTGACATCAGAAAAAACGATCTGATATACCAAAATCCAGTGGGTGGTAGTGTCGGCAGATGGCGGTGACGGTGTACTGCAATAGTAGGTGCGCCAAAGAGAATTTGGCGATAGCGTGATTGTGGTGGCGGATGGTGACTGCGTCGGGGTCTGCGCGGCGGCATTCCATGGATTGGATGTAAGTGGTCTTTTTTCATTGATTTTCGATATTTCCGACATGAGCGAGAGGTAGCTTCGTATGGCGACGAAGGCACAACGGCGCATCCAGCCGAAAGAAGTTCGACGATTTGGGAGTCTGCGGGCTCCGGTGCCGGTGGGAGATCTCACTAAGATTCAGACTGAAAGTTATGAGATCTTTCTTCAGTACGGGATTCCTGCGGACAAACGAGATGATCGTGGGCTCGAATCGGTGTTGCGTGAGGTTTTTCCGATTGAGAGTAACGATAAACAGATTCGTCTGGAGTATGTCCGATATGAATTGGGCAAACCTCGTTACGAGGCAGATGAATGCCGTCAGCTTCGGCTAACTTATGGACGTCCACTGCGGGTCACATTTCGACTGAGCAAGGGCGCGGGCGGTGTTTCCGAAGAGGAAGAGGTCTATCTCGGCGAGCTTCCGATTATGCTTGGTGGTGGAGAATTCATCATCAACGGAGCGGAGCGTGTCGTCGTCAATCAGTTGCACCGTAGTCCCGGTATTGATTTTGTTGCCGAGATGGATGTGGGTGAGCGTCGACTTCATAACTGTCGTATTATTCCTGAGCGTGGAAGCTGGGTTGAAATCAATGTGACCCGTAAAGACGCGCTTTCGGTACGTATCGACCAAAGTGGTAAATTCCCTGCCCTGACGCTTCTTCGAGCGATGGATCCGCGTTATAGCGACAATAGTTCGATTTTACGAGCGTTCTATCCGACGGAAAAAGTCACGATTAGCGGCGGCGAGAGCGTGAAAGCGATTGAGGGGCGGATTGCGGTCGAGGACGTGGTCTATCCAGTTGGCTGTGAGCGAGCTGGCGAAATCATGCTCGATTGCGGTCAGAAAATCACCAAAACAGCAGCGGAAGAAATCTGTGCTTCGGGCTTAACGTCGTTGGAAGTGATGGAAGATCAGAAAAATCCGCTACTCATCAATTCGTTGGCGGACGATCCCACGGCGAGCCACGAAGAGGCTCTTCTGCGCATTTACCAACGTTTACGTCCGGGAAATCCGCCGCAGTTGGATAAGGCGAAATTGCTGTTTGACGAAAAATTCAGAGATACCAATCGATATCGTCTCGGACGTGTGGGGCGTTTTCGTATCAATCGTAAGCTCCATTTGGATACGCCGGAGACGGAACTCACGCTTCAGGCGGATGACCTAGTGGCGGCAATGCGTTACATGCTGGCCTTACGAATGGATGATCCCTCGGTCGAAGTCGATGATATCGACCATTTGGGAAATCGTCGATTGCGTACGATTGAAGAGCTGGCGTGTGACGAGTTGCGTAAGGGATTCTTAAAGCTGCGTCGGACAGCTCAGGATCGTATGCAGATGCGTGAGTTGGGTGACATGACGCCTCGCTCGCTCGTGAATCCCAAGAGTATTTCGGCAGCAATTGAATACTTCTTTGGTCGTGGTGAACTTTCCCAAGTGGTTGACCAAACGAACCCGCTTTCGACGCTCACCCATGAGCGGCGTCTGTCGGCTTTGGGTCCTGGTGGTTTGAACCGAAAACGAGCGGGTTTCGAAGTTCGTGACGTTCATAACTCACACTACGGTCGTATTTGTCCAATTGAGACGCCTGAAGGTACGAACATTGGTTTGATTTCTAGTTTGGCAATTTACGCCAGTGTCGATGAGTATGGATTCCTAGTCACGCCGTATCAGCGTGTGGAAAATGGCACCATCTGTTTCAAAAAAGATGGCGCGGGGAATGAATTACTGGACGAAAAAGGGAAACGAATCCCGGATATCGTCTGGTTGCGAGCGGACGAAGAGTTTGAATCGACCCTCATTCCGGCTGACCAGCCGCTCAATGATGACAAAATCGTTGGCGACTCCGGTGGAATGCTCGTCGCGCGGGCACTCGGCGATTTCCAGATGGTTCCGGTGAAGTCGGTTCAGTACATGGACGTTGCGGCGGCCCAGATGGTTGGTGTTTCCGCGGGTTTAATTCCATTCTTGGAACACGACGACGCCAACCGTGCGTTGATGGGTTCTAACATGCAGCGTCAAGCGGTACCATTGCTCATTTCCGAACCACCGATCGTGGGAACTGGTCTGGAACGCGATGTCGCCCGGAACTCCGGCATGGTGGTACGTTCCAAACGAACTGGTTACGTTAAGTTTGTCGACGCTGGGCGTATCATTGTCGCTGATGAAGAAGGCGAAGATGAGTACGTGATGCGTAAATTCGTCGGTTTGAACGAGCGAACCTGCCAAAATCAAAAACCCATCGTGATGCCTGGCCAAAAGGTTCAAAAAGGCGAGATTATCGCGGATGGTGGTGCGACGTTCAAAGGCGAATTGGCGTTAGGTCGAAACGTGTTGGCGGCGTTCATGTCGTGGGATGGTTATAACTACGAGGACGCGATCATCATCAGTGAGGAGCTGGTGATGGCGGATACGTACACTTCGCTTCATATCGAAGACATGGATGTCGAGATTCGTGAAACGAAACTTGGCCGTGAAGAATTTACTCGCGATATTCCAAACGTCAGCGAAAAAGCGTTGCGGAACTTGGATGAAAACGGCATTGTCCGAGTAGGAACATACGTCCGCCCAGGTGATATTCTTGTGGGTAAAGTTACACCGAAGTCACGCGCGGAACTAACACCGGAAGAAAAACTGCTCCACGCGATTTTCGGTCGCGCGGGCGAAGAAGTGAAGAACGAATCGTTGGAGGTTCCTTCTGGCGTCGAAGGTATCGTGATTAACACGGTGAAATTCGCGCGTCGAACGAGTCTTTCACCGGAAGAACGCGAACGCTACGAATTGGAACTCAAAGAGAAAGAGTTGGCCGGTACTCAGCGTATTCGCGACGCGCTGGAAGCCATTGTTGCTAAGATGGAATCCATTTTGGGTGAGCGTCTGAAGGATTCGCGTGACGGTTTATATTGGGTAGAAGAACAGCCCTTATCGGTCATTCCAGAACGTGCGTCGAGGTTCCGTTTGGATTCGCTGCTGGCGGTTGCGACAACGGACGATAAGCGAACTGAAGTGGAACGTGCGTGGCGCGATTTGCATCCCGAGCTGGAACGCGCGTTGGATCAACGTGAACGCAATATGAATCTGATGAAACAGGGCGAAGAACTTCGCAATGGCGTTCTTCAGATGGCGAAAGTCTATATTGCGACCAAACGAGTGATTTCCGTCGGTGACAAGATGGCCGGTCGTCACGGTAATAAAGGTGTGATTTCACGTGTACTTCCAATGGAAGATATGCCGTTCCTTCCTGATGGGACCCCAATGCAGATTCTTTTGAATCCGCTAGGCGTTCCAAGCCGTATGAATGTGGGACAGATTTTGGAAACGCACTTGGGTTGGGCTGGTGTTCAGCTGGGTTTCCAAGCGGTTACGCCCGTATTCAACGGTGCAAGTGAGGAAGACATCCGTACGGTTCTCGAAAGTGCTCCATTCCCGACGAATGATCGACTCGAAAAAGACGAGCGTAGTTTCCCAACACCGGGTAAGACTGTACTTTACGATGGTCGCACTGGCGAACCGTTTGAGCAAAAGATCACGGTTGGCTACATTTATATGCTGAAGTTACACCACTTGGTGGATGACAAAGTTCACGCACGTTCAACCGGTCCGTACTCGTTGATTACGCAGCAACCTCTCGGCGGTAAAGCCCGATTCGGTGGTCAGCGTTTCGGAGAGATGGAAGTGTGGGCGTTGGAAGCGTATGGCGCGGCCTACGTACTCCAAGAACTGTTGACGGTCAAAAGTGACGATGTCGAAGGCCGAACCAAGATTTATGAATCAATGGTGAAGGGTGAAAACACGTTGCAGGCCGGCACTCCCGCGAGTTTTGACGTGTTAACGAACGAAATTCGCGGTCTCGCGCTCAATATGCAGCTCGAAAAACTATCGGATAAAACGATTCAGTTTTAACGATAGGCTGGAATAGGCCTTTCCGATGAAAAGCGTGGTGGGGTGGAAGTTCCGCCATGAATGTCGGTTCCACCTCGGAATCGTGGAATCGGAGTCCGTCGAACGGATAGGGAGCTGTTGAAGGTGCCAGTATTCCCGTGATCACCGTTTGATTGCGGGGATGTGCGGCCCGTGTTTCACAAAGTGTCCGCCAATGATTTCTCTAGTGCTTTCGATGAGAGTACTTGAGATTCATGGATAGAGAAGAAAATTTACCGCAAATCAGGCTCTGTCTACGAAACGCTTTTCGTAGTTTGGACTCGCGAGGGTCCCTGAGAACGAGATGCTCTAATAGAAAATAGACGATCATTATCGGATCGAGGAGAAGTCCGCGTGAGTAGTACTGCCAACGCTGAAACGTCTTATGATCGGATTAACGATTACGCATCAGTGAAGATTAGTCTTGCCCGTCCACACGATATTCGTAGTTGGTCTTTCGGCGAGGTGCGTAAGCCAGAAACGATTAATTATCGTACGTTCCGTCCGGAGCGAGATGGTCTGTTCTGTGAACGGATTTTTGGTCCAGAGAAGGACTGTGAATGTGCGTGCGGCAAATACCGTGGCATGAAATATAAAGGGATGATTTGCGATCGCTGTGGTGTGAAAATCACACACAGTCGAGTGCGTCGTAAGC
>JAQVKF010000132.1 GCA_028694795.1 Thermoguttaceae bacterium
ACGCGTTTTTTCCAGCGATCCCGAACGCTTAACGCCGCTTCGTAACGTCGATCTTCATCCCGCGATTGGACCAAATCGGCTTCCAACGCCGCAATTTCTCGATCAATCCGCTCCCGCCCCGCCAATAATTCCGGAAAACGATGTGACGGTTCACACGCCTCGGCAATTTCCGCATGCAATGTCGCGCGGCGGTCCACGAGATCGGCAATTTCGCCCAAACCGCTCTCCGGATCCAATAATTCACGACGCCGATCCCGCAATTTTCGCAACACTTCGAAGAGCGAAACGCGGTCGGTTCCGACGCTAATTTGGTATAAAAGAGCCGCCACTTCCGATTCGTGAAGCGTTTCCAATTCACGGAGTTCGTCTAAACCGACGCAAAACACACGGCGAAATATCCGCTCATCCACCCGATTCAGCAGGACACGAAACTCCGATTCGCCCTGTTCACGCCCATCGGGACTGTGCAACACGAACCGCTCCACGCCGAATCGAATCCGTACCGAATTGCCATCGCCCTGTGCGTTGCGAAAAAATCGAGTCCGCTGAATGTCGCTCAGATGAATCGACGACTGCGTACTAGCCGCGTATTTCGCCGTCACGTGTCGTGTCGATACCGTCGTGCTTTCCCACGGCAAAAAACGCTCCACAACGCAACTGCCGTTCGGCGTCAGAATTTCCAACCGACCACCCGCCGGACCACCGGAAACGGGCGGAATATACGCGCGGCGTTCCTCCGTAAAGCCATACAATAACCCACGAATAAATTGCATTAACGTCGTTTTACCCGCCTCGTTCGGACCATAAAACACGTTCAAACCACCAGAAAGCGGAGCGATGGTACGATGCGACCAAACGCCGAATCCGACAATATCGAGTGCCGTAATCTTCATCGTTTATCCTCCTGATTGCCTTTCCGACTACGTGAGATATCGCCGAATGCCGTCTCGTTCGCTTGGCTTTTGGAATCTTGACGACTCACCACGGGCACATTTGCACTTTCACGGCTCGAACGCTCCACCTTCAAACCTTCGCCGCTCAAACGCGGTGCGGTGCGTGATTCGCCATCGCGGGGTTTCACCCCCCCCAAACCTCGCATTTTGCCGCCATCGTTTAGTTCATCCTCATGATCAAGCAAATCAACGCCCATCATAGCGGCTTCACGTAGCAGATTCCGCATGGCCGGGGCGGTTTCGTTCCACGCTGCTGCTCGGCGCAACCACTGATACCATCTCACCGGATCGCCGCCCGGAATAAACGTTTCTTTCGTGGATACCATTTCCGACATTTCTGGTCTTTCTGGTATATCCGACAACGATGACGTTCGTACGGGTGCGGGGGAGAGATTTGGCTCTGCGGGAGCTGGTCCGTTGGCTTCTGAGCTGAGGGAATCTTTGGCTTGATCTGCGGAATGAATCGTCGAAGCGGTATCGGCCAAGGTATTGATATTGGAGGGCGATTCACCGTCGGAAGGTGCGGCATCGGCCCAATGTTCTGAAAAGCCAACAAAATCATCTAACAGAACAAATTGTTCTGCGATACCTTGTGGTCGATAGGGATAATCCGTCGATTCCAAAGCCCGTAAGGCCGATAATTCCGGACTGTTTTTTCGTTTCTCGGATAAAGTTCGCGATGGCAAGGATAACGACGAGGATGAGAGTGAAGATTGCGGGGCTACAGCTATATGGGGAACGGTGGAAGACGATTCGTTTGGCCATGTGGAACCGTCATCGCTCAGCGTCTCGCGCGTGTCACCGTTTCGCGAGTCCTGTCCTATCGCCAGGTCGTTGTCGGGGTCGAAATCGTTTTCCGGATCGGAATGGAGATCGGGTAAAATCGGGTCGTCAAGCAATGGATCGTAGGGGGTACCCTTCGGAAAGGCCAATTTTTCAATCTCGCGAATTTCCGCAAAATAGTCCCGTAACATGGATTCGGTCTCTGGTACGAGAATTTTTTCCGGCGTGCCGACAAGAATCGGTTCGACGGCGACGTTCCAGACAAAGTTCGCCGCTCCGCGATGGATCGCCTCCCACTGCTGAGCGTCGCCACGTAAAAGTCGAAGCAACTCCGTCGCATAGCCGCGCCGCAACATACGGATCGTAGTCACTTCCGCGAACAGTTTCCACGTCACCATCAACGACGTTTCTTCGGCCGTTTCCATCAGTTGCCGTAAGCGTTCCCGCAATCGCTGTTCAATCATCGCCGTGGTCACCCCCGGTTCTAACCGAATTTCCTCACTCATCCAGCGTACCGGATCGGTCGGAAGCAACGAAACACGGACTCGTTTACGTAAATCTTGCTGTGTTAAATCCAATTCAACGAGCGACACGCCATGGGTACCCACCTGCTCCGGCATCAACCCTTGGGGCGTTCCAGGATAATGCAATACGGTCTCGCCCAAATGACGCATTCCTCGCAAGTGCCGTCCGCCTAACGCCCAAAAATGAACCGGAATCACCGGTATATTCGAGGAACGTGAATTTCCGGATGCCAAACGCGATTCCGCCTCCAACTGCGGTTGGTAATGATGGCGGATCATTCGTGGCGCATTCGGTCCCCACAACAACACAACGGTGGCCACGCGAGCGGATTCACCGATGGTTCGATCTTCACGTCGCGTCGCCTCGGCCCCGATGGTCACGTTCGGCCCACGCTGGCCGTTCGATGTATTGTCACCTTTTTTCGCCTCCGCGACGTCGGTCCCCGAATGGGCGGTCGCCGCATGGGCTGCCACGGACTCGGTATCGGTGGTCCCAATATCGGACGAGATTGATTTAGGCGACATGGAAGACGAGACATTTTCAGCTCCACCCGACGGCGATAAATCGAGCGATGACGAATCGAGCCGCGATAAACTAAGCGACGACAAACCGAGAGGCAGTGGTTCCAATCGAATCGTGCGCGGCAAGCTGTCGTGGTCGGGAGATCGGCTCAATCCGACGACACGAGCAACGATTTTTCCGTCGGTACTCCCATTTTTTGGAATCCAAAACGTTTGGAACTGTTTTTCAGGAAATACATGGACATTTTCCGGAAGTTTCAAATCTTCGACGGCACTCCATCGATCCGGCTGATCAACTGCGCCGCCCGCCCAATAGACCGGAATCTTTCGAGTCGCTAAACGTTCTAATTGTTCGAGTAAAAAAAGCACCATCCGTGGCCCAGAACGTTCAACTTGCAGTAAATCGCCCGCAATGAAAACGGCGTCCACACGTTGCGAAATGGCCGCATCCACCATCCGTTCTAACCGTGGAAAAGCGGTTTCCAGCAGCTTGGTACGAATCGCTTCCGGCAACTCGTCGGGCAAAGCGGGAGGTTGTTCGAGATGTAAATCCGCGACCAGCAAAAACCGAAAATTCGCCGTATCCGTCCGCCGTTTGATGGTGGAAGTCGTGGTCGAGGCATCATTTCGTTTGTTTTCCATCATGATATCCGTTCCAATCGAAAATATCCGGTCCATGCGGCTTTTCCATCACAGACGGGCATCCACCGCCACGGTTGTCCGTCCCATCCTCAAAAGCCATCCACACCCGTCCCATGCTCACACGGTGAGTCCTCACTTCGAAAACCAATCACAAACCCGCCATCTTCCCTAATATACCAGAAATCTTGCAGAGAATCCACTCTCTATTTTGCCAGTTCGTTAAATATTCTCACCAAAAAAGAATTTTTGGCTTCATTTTTGCCACTTATTTGACATGGCGACCCATTCCATGGAGTTTTTTGGAACGCGGCGGAGGTTCGACAAAGATTGTTTTGGGAAAAATTTCAAGGCCAATTCACTCATATGTCGAACCGATTCCCGGCCCGATTTTCATGGCATTTTCGATTTTATCCACCTGATTCCGCATGCTCTGATCCCAACCTGATTGTGAAGATCGGACAGAGGTAAACATCACAGATTCTGCGGTGGGCAATGAAAGCCACGGTTAGGGTAAGCGGTATGGTCGTCACCCCATCCGCCTCGTCACCGCGCTGCCGAACGGGCGTTCAAAATCCGGAAAATCGACTGTACCCAAATGGCTTCATCCGGTACAATAGAATTTCGTATACGGGATCATCCAGATGACCGATACATTTTTCGCCGGGGCAAAATGGACGCTTGTTCTGTAGGATTGAGTGTGGCGGCTCGTAATTGTTTGTGGCCATATTATTCATGGCTGTGATTTTTCGTGGGAAAACACATTTAGCGAGTCCATTTCGCCCATTTTCAATCGAAGTGGGGTCCCAAGGGTCCGTAAAGGATGAATCTATGGAAGTCACGGTTCAAAAGAAGGCGGTTTGGACAGACGTACGACGTTGGAAGCGATGGTATGAGCGTTATTTGGCCATTCCCACGAAGCGATTGCTTTTCTACAGCGGCATAGGAAAACGTCTGTTTCTCGACGCGGAAGGACGTGTGCGCATTCGCAAACTCGAAATTTATATCGCCAACGGCTGCAATCTCAAATGTCGATTTTGTTCCCATTTGAATCCCTATCGCAAAGGGTTGATTCCGGCAGACACGCTGATCACGTCGTTTGAGTGTTGGAGTCGTAAAATCGCTCCACGCACCATCGGACTGCTCGGTGGTGAACCATTGCTCCATCCGGAATTATTCCGTATTATTCGTTCCGTTCACGCTTGCTGGCCGAATTCGGAAATCGTACTCACCACGAATGGTTTGCTGCTCCATCGTCATCCCGATGCGATGATCGAGGCTCTGCGAGAAGCGAATATTCATGTAATTCTTTCGTTACATACGCGAAATCCAGAGAAGAATCGACTATTCGAAGAGGCAATCGCACGATTGCGTCAGGGCGGAGTACGCACCAAGGTCTTGCCAAGTGCCGACCGCTGGAAGCGATACCATTGGCTTGATGACGCTGGGCGTCCGCAACCCTACCGAAGTGATCCCGAAAAGGCTTGGACTCGTTGCGGTCCTAATACGAGTTTCAATCTGACCGACAACCATCTCTACCGCTGTAGTTTGTTAGCCAACACGGTTCAGGCTTATCGCGAAGGGGTGTTGGGGCCCGCGTGGCGTGTGGTGGAAACTTACGAACCACTCGCCAAAGACGCGACCGCGAGTCAGATCGTCGAACATTTGCATTTACGCAGCCAACCTCTGGTTGCCTGCACCAATTGTCCAGAGTGGTATGAGGTAGTCGACGCGGTCCAATTAGACGAGATTCCGGCTACCCACTAGGGCGTGTTCACATATAATCACATAGTAAAAGCTGATAGCCAAGAATGAAATGACCTCAATCGGGGTGGTTTATGCCGGTTGATATTGGAGTTTATGCGTCTAGTAAAATGTTTTGGAAAGGGTGTTTGAGGGGAAACTTTTTGCAAAAAGTTTCCTCTCATGGGTTCTTCGTTCCAAAAAAGCATTTTCTACGAAAATGCGCAAACTTTTTTGAACTTTTTACCTGACACTGGCACAGTCGTCGCATCCAGATTGAGGCAGCAACTTGTGTGAACACGCCCTAGTATGACGTGTGAAAGCTGATCCATGGCGATACTAATTCCATTTTGTATATCAGATACGGTCCGCCATACAACGTATGGCGGTACAAGTGCGCGCGACGCAAAAAAACGGCGGAAATGTGGTGTCCAACAGAAACCACATGAGGACCTTGCGGCCCACTAGCACGGTCCACCTATGTTGTTTGCCATACGATTGCGGGTAAATTATTCAAACAGATGCCCCAGTCCCGATGGTACGCTACGCAGTTGCCCCGTTCATAGAGATATCCGATCAGATCCCCGTGTGGACATCAACACGCACAGCCTCTGGCACACGCTCACCACAGCTTCAGAACATCACAGCCTCAGGAAAAGTCCGCCGCCTCGTCAGGCCATAAGTCACACCATCAACTCTGCGACTACAAACACACCACCCCCCCAAGAAAACAACGACACCACAGGTTTTGGCCGCAAATTTTCCGACCACGAAAGAAATCAAAACAGGCAAAGACTACCATCCAGAAAGCAAAATCGGAGCAAGAGGATTTGAACCTCCGACCTCTTGGTCCCGAACCAAGCGCTCTAAACCAGGCTGAGCTATGCTCCGTTATCACCCACTACACGATCCACTCACACAGAGGAAACACCGACCGATACCCACACTGGAATATCCCCAGTCCACGATATCCCGGCCCCCAGAACGTGACGAACACAACCAAGTCCCCCCCGCACCTGCGAGGCGAACTTGTTCCCTTGGCGGCAACGATGGAGAATATCTTATCAGAAAGTTTAAAACTGTCTAGTGGGTTTTTCGATTTTTTCGATTTTTTTTGGTCGATTTTCAATCCTAGCCCTATCGAAGGTTTTTTCCTATCGAACAAGCATCCGAACGTTCATCCACCATCGAGATTATCGAGACATCAGTTGTACAATACGTTCAGCGATGGTCCGTTTCGTGGACGTAAGTTCCTGAATGATCTCGCCACACGCATTGATCAGGGATACCGTCGTCACATCCACCCCAATGGCGTTCGGATGGTTCAACACCAGCAGATCACACCGCTTTTTCTGCCGTTTCATTTGGGCATTCTCCAGCCCAACCCCCGTATGTGGTTCCGATTCCAGCGCGAACCCCACGATCCACTGATCCGGACGCTTCATCGTTGCCAGCGAGGCCAATATGTCCGGCGTCTCGACCAATTCTAAAATCAACGGACGGCCATCCGCATTTTTTTTGATTTTCTGTTTCGACACGCTTGCCGCACGGAAATCACATGGCGCAGCCGCACCAATCACGCCCACGCAGTCCGCCCGCACAAACTCGCCACGAGCCGCGTCCAACATCTCTTGCGTTGTCTCTACCTCGATAACTTTGGCCGCTGGCGGATATGCCACACGTACCGGCCCTGAAACAATCGTCACCGCAAACCCTTGTGAGATCGCGGCTTCAGACAACGCAGCCCCCATGCGTCCGCTCGAACCGTTACTCAAAAAACGTACCGGATCAAGCGGCTCACGGGTGGGACCTGAGGTAATTAAAATCGTATACGGCATTTTCTCAGTATCTTCCAAAAAATGATCGGACAACAGCCTTTTCGCCATTGTACTCGATTCACAGGAAAAACAAAATCCGAGAGATGAATGAGGTCTTGTTTCGATTGAAGATGAAACGAATACCACACGGATAACACACGACTAAAACAATTTTTGACGGACAATCATGCAATTCGTGCAGTCCGGTACAACCCCCCAAAAGTCCGAAGGCGAGACACGCTGGAGCATTCACCTCCATGTTTGCAATCTTGTACGGCTTGTTCTATACTAATCCGGAACAGTTTAGAGTCCGTTCGGCGTAAGACCGTTTCGAACTGAAATGGAAGTCACTCTAAAATGAATGTCGTTTTTACCAAAGGAGATCGGAATGAAGCGATTAGGGCTGTGTGTTGCAATGTTTCTCTGTGTGGTGGGTGGTACCTGTACGGAACTTTTCGCTCAGGCTGCCGATCCCAAACCACGAGTGGTGACAGAACCGATCGAGCTGATCAACGGAAAAAATATGGACGGCTGGTACACGTTTTTACGTGGACGGCAAGTGGGAGAGGATCCGAACGGCGTGTTCACCGTGCGTGACGGTATGATTCGCGTCTCAGGCGAAGAGCTGGGCTGCATCACCACCTGCGAGGGTTTTCAGGATTATCGCCTGATCCTGGAATTCAAATGGGGCGATAAAACAACCGCTGGCCGCGAAAAGAACGCTCGAGACTCCGGTCTGTTGATTCACTCGGTCGGTAAGGACGGCGCGTTTGGCGGATGTTGGAAATATTCGATTGAATGCAACATTATCGAAGGGGGTTTGGGCGATTTTATCGTAGTGGGTGATGGTTCAGAAACATACGCCGTTTCGGCAAACGCCGCTCCTGAAAAGTGCGCGGAATGCTGGGTCTGGCAAAAAGACGGTGAACCACGCACCATCCATGGTGGACGCATTAATTGGTTCGGCCGTGATCCCGATTGGAAGGATGTGACCGATTTTCGTGGACGTAACGATCTCGATCGACCACATGGCGAATGGAACCGAATCGAAGTGGTCGCAAAGGGCGGTTGTATCGACGTTTACATCAATGGAACACTTGTAAATCAGGGGTTCGACGCCAAGCCCGCCACCGGTCAGATACAACTACAATCCGAAGGCGCCGAGATTTTTTTCCGACGTTTAACACTGTTGCCGCTCACCGATTCCGATTGATCGCGACGGCCGCATCCATCTTGATCCACCACACACGAATTGACGCATGGTAACCCCGAAGAACACCACCACATGGAAGCCGGGTGGGTAGCAAAAAAATAAAAAAATGATTATACTATGAGGTTTCGTGTAGTTCGGGTTCGTGACCGCAGGGCAACACGGCCTATCGTGAAATTTCAGAGATTCGGCGTACCGCCGACAGGAGTGCTTTGCTGTGAGTATAGTGAATTTAGACAAAATTTTCGCCCCGAAAAGTGTTACGATCATTGGAGCCTCGGAACGTCCGGGCAGCATCGGCAGCACGCTGATGAAGAATCTCGAAAAGTTCGCGGGCAAGGTGTATCCCATCAATCCGAAAAGCCCAACGATTCACGGTGTCACGGCGTACAAAACGGTTGGCGAACTCCCAGAAGTGCCGGATCTAGCCGTCATCTGCACACCGGCCAAAACGGTGTCGGCTCTTGTTGAGCAGTTGGGCGAAAAAGGCAACCGTGCCGTCATTATTATCACGGCTGGTTTCCGTGAAGTCGGCAGCGAAGGCAAAGCACTCGAACAGCAAGTGATCGAAACGGCGAAAAAATATGACAATTTCCGAATTGTCGGCCCGAACTGCCTAGGCGTGTTGGTTCCGGAAACGAATATGAATGCGAGCTTTGCGGCGACCGGCGGTATTGTCGGTCGTTGTGCGTTTATTTCGCAGTCTGGTGCGTTGGGTACGGCGGTACTCGACTGGGCGAACTACAATGGCGTTGGTTTTTCGTACTTTGTTTCGATGGGCAACGCAGTGGACGTTTCGATGGGCGACCTGCTCGAGTACTTCGGTCAGCAAGACACGACCGACTCGGCGATGCTGTACATTGAATCCATTCCTGACGCGAAGAACTTCATGGAAAGCGTCAAAAAGTTCTCGGCGGTCAAGCCGATTGTCGCGTACAAATCGGGTCGTTTTGCGGAATCGGCGGCGGCGGCAGCGTCGCACACGGGAGCGATGGCCGGTATGGACGCGGTCTATGACGCCGCTTTGAAGCGAGCGGGCGTTCAGCGTGTGCTCGAGATCAGCGAAGTGTTCGATTGCACGAACTTGATGTCGCACTGCGCGGCTCCGAAGGGTGAACGCTTGGCGATTGTGACGAACGCTGGTGGTCCTGGCGTGATGACGACCGACGCGTTAATTGATCGTGGCGGCAAGCTGGCGAAAATTTCCGATGCGACGATGGAAAAATTGAACGCGATTCTGCCGTCGTTCTGGTCGCATGGTAACCCGATTGACGTGTTGGGGGATGCGAAAGCGGAAGCGTATGCCAAAGCGTTGGAAGTCGTGTTGGACGATCCGCAAATTGATGGTATCGTGGTGATTTTGACGCCACAGGCGATGAGCGATCCGACCGGTGCCGCGAAAGCGGTCGTCGGCGTGGCGAAGGGTGCAAAGAAACCGATTCTAACCTCGTGGATGGGTGGAACGACCGTGGCCGAGGGTGTCAATATCTTCCGTAAAGAAGGCATTCCGACATATGAAACGCCGGAACGTGCGGTTGATGCGTTCATCCAGATGGTGCGTTACGAAAAACTGCGTCAATTCCAAGCGACGATGGGCCCAGCCAAGACGATTGCCACAGGTGCCGACCGTGCCGCGATGCAGAAGATGTTCAAGGAACATATCGACGAAGGCGTCACGATTCTTCCAGAAGATAAATCGAAGGAATTGCTTGCCGCATATGGTATTCCGGTCACGATGCCGGTCGTCGCCAAGACGGCGGACGAGGCAGTCGCACTCGCGGCAAAGTGCGGTTTTCCGGTCGTGATGAAGATTCATTCGCACCAGATCACGCACAAGACGGACGTGGGTGGTGTGAAGTTGAATATCACCGATGAGGCGGGTGTGCGTGGAGCATTCGAAGAGATCATCACCAGTGCGAAGGCGGCAAAGCCGGAAGCGACCATCATCGGCTGCACCGTTCAACCGATGGTCAAGTTCCCCGTCGCGTATGAGCTGATCGTTGGTCAGATCAAAGACGCCACGTTTGGTCCCGTCGTGATGGTCGGTATGGGTGGAACGCTCGCGGAAGTCTTCAAAGACCGAGCTTTGATGTTGCCGCCGCTCAACGCCGCGATGGTAAAAGAAGAACTCGAACACCTGAAATATTGGAAAGTATTGAAAGGTTATCGTGGCAAACCGGGTGCCAATATCGATAAACTTGTCGATGTCATCATCCGCTTTGGCCAATTAGTCTCCGATTATCCGGAAATTAAAGAATTGGATATCAACCCCGTTCTCGCCACGCCAGACGGTGTCATGGCTCTGGATGCTCGCGTCGTTCTGGACGAGAAACTCGTCGGTACGGGCACGGTCGCCGGTTCGGCTTTGGCTGTCACTCCAGACGAGTGAGTTGCGTTGAACGAATGTAAGCTTGGTCGAAAATAGACAGATACAAAAAGTGACGCCGCGAGAAGCGGTGTCACTTTTTTATTCAACTCCATTTACGCAAAACTGTTTATGTAAGCGTACCATCGAACGACCGCAGGTCCCCGATCATCACGATTGAGACAACCGAGGCACGGCTCGCCGCGATTTGACTCATCACAACTCTTACGCTATGACCGCTCATCACGACCGCCACCCGCAGTCCACCAGCCCGCCTTACACGGCTCACCCAATCCATGATCACCAACGCCACAACACCACGGCATTGATACCACACGGCATCATGGCGGCAACAGGGAGACTTGCCACGTTCTCGACTAGAACTCGGGGAAGTATTCCGTACCGTCTTCCGTTTTCGCCTTGTTGCGACCAGGTTGCGGCAGTGGGAATAGACCATCCGCACCACGACTCACAGGTGCTGTGGTATCTCCCGTAATGCCAGGAATATTGTCGATCAGCTTGACAGGGTGATTCAAGACGAAGTCGGGCGTGACCCACTGGCCTGTGTGCGCCGCGAAACGCCCCATCAACGCCGCCAAGTTGCCCATCGCACTGCGTCGAGACACATTGTACTTCTCGTCTTTGCGAATCGCCGTCAACAGATCCAACCATTCCCATTCATACGGCGAACGTGAGGACATTTCCCACGTCGGTTTGCCTTCCATCGTCTGATTCGCCCAGATCGCGGAGTGCGGACCATGGCTCTGATCGGAAATCATCGCCGAGCCTTTCGTACAGTGCATGAAACTACGGAATTCGTTCCAAGTGTTGTTCACGTCGCGGCCTTGGAACCACAGTTTCGTGCCATCCGGGAAGGTGTATTCGATGCCGTAGTGATCGAAGTTCTGGCATTGACCATCCGGTCCCCACATGCGTGTGCCGCCCATCGCCTGTGCCGAAACCGGCCACATCCCCTTCATCCAACAGCACTCATCAATATTATGGACATAGCAATCCATAAAACAACCGCCACTCGCCCACAAG
>JAQVKF010000133.1 GCA_028694795.1 Thermoguttaceae bacterium
TTCCTTCACCCGCTTGACCGTCCACCGGTTCCCCCGTCTTGTTTTCCTCTGCCGTTTTAGGCAACGTTTTTAATACGAACACTTTGTGAGTTCCAACCGTCGTTAGCACGGCATTGACGGGAACGGTAATGGCGTCAGGATCGGTACGTACCGCGATGGAACCTCGCGCAAAACCGCCCGGCGTCAATTTTCGATCTGGATTTTGGAAGAGAACTTCCACCTCAAACGTTCGATTCGCCGGCTCAATTTGTGGACTGACACGCGAGACCGTACCGACAAAAATTTCATCAGGATAAGATTCGACACGGCAAGAAACCGATTGGCCGACCGCGACTTCCGCTTGAAAACGCTCCGGTACCATGGCTATGTATTTCAACACAGAATCAATCACCAACTCAAACACCGCTGAACCACCACCGACCATACCGACACCGCCACGCACCAATTCGCCTTCATGAACATTTCGTTTGGCCACGCGATATTCCACCTGATCGCCGAATTGTGCCGCGGAGATACTACTATATGGTACGACCACTTTCGCGTCCACAAGCTTTTGCCACGCGGCTGAGAGCAGGGCGAAACGTTGACGAACGGTCGAAACAGCCGCCGTCGCATCGAAACGCGCCTGATCTAAACTCTGCTTAGCCACGTTATATTCTTTCTGGAGCGTCTCGAATTCTTGCTGCGTAATAGTTCGCCCCGGCAACAATGTCTGTCCACGATCGAGTTGACTTTTCGCGTTTTTTTCCTGTTCCAACGCTTGAGCGACCGAGGGCAGATCATCAATGGTAAGCTGTTCAAATTTGATCATTTCCTTTTGCAATTCCGGCAACGTAAGAATGCGTTCGGAAACAGTGACGCCCAATCGCGCCGCTTCCGCCTCGATGGAGCGATAAATTTGATTATATTCGAGTTGATAATCTGTGGGATCCACTTCGAGCAAGAGATCGCCAGGATGAACAATATCGCCCAGTTGCACGGCAATGTTCACCACGTTCCCCGTGATTTTAGGCGTAACGGAAATATCTTCGAAACCGGTGAATGAGCCAATAGCAGGGACCGTCCGCTGGACCTCGCGTTTGGTAATTTGCGAAACTGTAATCTCGGAAGCATTCACGACTTTCGTCGGATTCGCCTGACCAAGCGGCGGATCCGAGGCGTCGTTCGTACACCCGAGAGTCCATAAAAAGAGGCCGCTCAAAAGAAACGTCATTAAAATGGCGCGAGTCATGGTGGGATCCTGCAGATTGCTTAAATGTTGATATGAATGGAAATATCCTAGTTATCTAATACACGACAATCATTTTATTTACGTACCGCGGTTCTATCGCTGTCCGACGGTCCGTAAGCGGAACGGATCGCCATAGCGGATAAGCGAATTTTTCAATATTCCGAAAGTCCTCGCGCATTCCGACAAAAAGAATTTGCGTAGCACTTTTGCAAATGGGCCAACCCCCAAAAAACCTTTCGCAAAAAAATTTCTCTTCATCTCTATCTCTTTCTATTTTATTTTTTGATTTCTCTCATATTTACCAATGTATCATTCGGTCATAACCGTTGAAAATTCGGCGGTTTTCCATCTCGAAAGCCGCCATTTGAATCGTCTTGCGTCATGCACTTGATCTTGTTCCATGGGATTTACCGACGGAAGTGGCTTCGGCAAGGTACGCTTCAAATTGGGACAAATGCTTAGGGTGCAGCAAACCGGTAAACAAAATACGAGTGATCGTTTCCGCCTGTTCGTGAGGCGTTTCTTGATGTGCGCCACCACTGGGCGTACCACCGCGATGGTTCTGAAAAATGGCTCCATGAAGAAGACATTCCACCACATTGCAGATATTCTCTACAGGCATTTCGTCCCGGTACCACTGGGCGTCAATCATACGCTGGTTCGCCTCGACCCAGTTTTTATGATGTTCCTCGCGCAACTTCTGATATTTGGGAGGAGGTCCCTCACGGAAGCAAGCACGTTCTAAAACCATAAGTTCGACCACTTCGGGATGCGAGAGAAAGTATTCGATGAAAGTTCGAATGACAATATAGAACGTTTGTACGGGATTTTTTTCAGGTTCCAAGACTACCCTACGCAATCGACTATGGAGACGCTCGAAACAATAGTATTCACAGGTGTCATAAAACAATTGCTCTTTGGTCGCAAAATAATGAAACACCGTTCCTTTCGCGATTTTGAGTTGGTCGGCAAGATCTTGGATTTTCGTTTCGGCATATCCACGCTCAACAAACATTTTAATGGCCATAGCCAAAATTTGCTCGCGACGCTTAGCACGGTGTTCCAAATTAACTGGTCGTCCCACCTTACGCCGGGAAACGGCTCGCGACGGCGGCAATTCAGAGCTAGAGACAACAAAGGAATCATTTTTTTTCATGGATTGGATATTGTTCTTTTCGTTCAGTCGCTTGATAGATCAGACAAACAGACCATTTCATGGAATCTTGGTTTTCCAAGTCTTGAGTCCCGCCAAGCTAATATTCTAATAACAGTGACCCCGCGAGTCAACTATTTCACCAGCACTAAAAAAATATTCGTGTCCTCATTTTTTAAGCAAGATATTACAAAAAATAAATATATTTGCACATTTTATTTAATATCGAACACAGTAATCCCTGATTTACGCGGTAAGCTCTTGCCAATAACACAAAACACGACTACCATTATGGGCCAACGGCAGGTGCGGCGTTTATTTTACTCTGGATGTGAGGGAGACATCCGTAACGCCGTTTTCCGTTTAAATTTCACATAGGAGAAAGTAGAAGACATGTACACTTCGACCTCTGACCACCATCCAGTGGTGGACACTCTGGATGGATCCCAACGGAGAAAAATACCAGTGTGTTTCGCCACCTACTTCGAATAAAGAAATTGGTCATTGCGAGTTTGGGTTTGTTTTATGCAATCGGCGGGGCATCGCCACTCTACGCATCATTGTATTCCGTTTATTCCATTACGGCTCCTGATACAAACACGATGCCGCTAAAAGAGGTACTCCAGCAGATCCCGACCTGTGGTAATGGTTGTTTTGTCACCCCCGATTTAACTCCCGGAACAAGCAGCCGAGGTTCTTCGTCCACAGGCAAGATAGATGGGTGGACTTTTGAAACGTTTCAAGGCACTTCACTAACACCTTTTTACGAAATAGAAACGTTTTGGGACAGTTCTTCCGTATATTGGAATGAGAAAAATGCGGCGATTTGGACTAACGAAGCAATCAATGGAAATACCGGAATTTCCGCTTTTGTGACTCCTCCCGGCGCAGACCAAAAAATTATTTACAATCGTGGCGTACCATCAGGACATGGCGCTCATATGTACACAAAAAGCGGCGAGAAAGACGTCATCACATCAGACATCATTCGACTATTGGATCGGATACGGCCGCTGGAGAGGGGCATTATCTCCTTTCCATGACATCCTATCGTGAGTGGTTAGGAAACCTAAACACGAATACGGGAGAAGTAACTGGGTTAACGTCGCGTTCCACAAAAGGATTACATCTAACGGCATACCTGCCAGGTGGACTCACACGAATACGGATGTCGGTAACACGGCCAACTATAGTTACGTAAGAACACTGTACGATCAGGAGTTGCCTAGTTATACCGAAAACGAAGTGATGAGAACATTGAATTTGACGTTAGATCCGAGCTTGCTGGATTCCGCAATAACAGGGGTGAATGATTATCGCATTCAATTTGCGTTAACAACGGGAAGCACAACCGCTTTTTACACGGTTAGTGACGTAACGTTGACGTGAGCTCCGGAGCCTGGCACCTACGCGATGTGGTTGGGTATTGGGTTCATGGGGGCGATTTGTTATGGTCGTCGCGGTCATCAATGTCTATCGAGTGGAGCGTAACCTATTCAATCGGGATGTACAATTCCATTCGGAAATGTGACCGATTTGGACTTGCCAAAAGCGATTTTTCGACGAACAATCGCTGTCGTCAACATGAAATCATGGTATAAAGCCCTAACAAACCAAACGCTGTCGCAGTCTTGTATCAGTGTCAGCGCCTTTTAGGCGTTTTTTTCTGAGGGCGGGACTGTTTCCAGCGGTTGAGTAAATTCAACGCGTCCAGCGGCGCGAGCGAATTGAGGTCTAACGTGTCCAGCTCTTCTAAGATAGGGTCTTCCGAAAGTTCGAAGAAGGTGAGCTGGAACGGTCGTCGATTTGGAGCCACGGATACGGAGCGTTCCGATATTTCAACCCCTGAAGCCGTTTTACGTGAGCGTTCTTGAGGTGTGTGATTCCGCCATGTAGAATCCGACTTTGAAGGTCGAACGGTATCGGCCATCACGGTGACGTCAGAGGAAACCGGGCCAAGAACGTCGGCAGTGTTCAGCGTTTCGGTGGTCATTTCGAACGCGGCAATATGTTCCGCCTCAAGCTGGGCGAGGATTGTTTCCGCGCGCGTGATGACCTCACGGGGTACACCAGCAAGCCGAGCGACGTAAATTCCGTAACTTTTATCCGCGGCGCCGGGAATAATACGATGAAGAAAGACGACTTCGTCATTCCATTCACGAATGGCCACATTCCGATTTTTGACCCGTGGTAGCGAATCGGTCAGTGACGTGAGTTCGTGATAATGGGTAGCGAAGAGCGTTCTGGCGCCAATGCGTTTGTGGAGCTGTTCGACCACGGCCCACGCAAGTGAAATACCATCATAGGTACTGGTACCGCGTCCAATTTCATCGAGAATCACCAGAGACCGCTGCGTCGCCGTGTTCAAAATACGAGCTGTTTCCATCATTTCGACCATGAACGTACTCTGCCCACGTGACAACTCGTCGCTGGCACCAACCCGAGCAAAAATACGGTCCGCAATGCCGACAACCGCCTCTTTCGCCGGAATATACGAACCAATCTGAGCCATAAGCGTCAGCAATGCAACCTGGCGAATGTAGGTACTTTTACCCGCCATATTCGGCCCTGTAATGAGCAAAATCTGACCTGGAGTATCCGACTTCGATACGTTTTGGCAATCAGATTCGGCGTTTTGAACCGTCGCCATTGGCGAGGAGTTCACCAGTTCCAGGTGTTGTGATTTCACAGGTCCTGATTGCAGTGAAGTCACGGCCTGCTGCGATGCGGGAAATTCAACCGAATTCGAGTGGGTCGAAGTAGTTTCCAAGGAAATATTCCGATTAGCCGACGTGGTTTCGCCCTGTTTTTTCGCCAAAAGGGGATCCATACCGCATACTTCGAGGTCGTTGGGCACAAAAGTTCCCGTGGGTAAAATCGCGTCGAGAACGGGATGACGTCCTTCGACAATTTTAAGAATCGGTTCCTCGACCATTTTGGGGCGGCAGTAATGTCGCGAGCGAGCGAGTTCGGCAAAGCTGAGAAAGACGTCGATTTCGGCGAGAATAGTGGCTGTTTGCTGCATCCGACGTCGTCCAACAAGTACGGCTTCACGAACCTTCAAAAAAAGATCGTATTCGAGTTGTGTCGAGCGTTCGTCTGCCGAGAGAACTTTTTCTTCATATTCCTTGAGGGCAGGGGTAATGTAGCGTTCGGCGTTTTTCACCGTTTGTTTACGAATATATTCCGCCGGAATTTTGTCTTTATGCGAATTCAAAATTTCGAGATAATAGCCAAAAACCTTATTGAATCCCACTTTCAAGTTCGGAATCCCCGTGCGTTCCGATTCCTGTGCCTGATAGGCGGCGATCCACTGCTTTCCACCACGAGCCAGTTCACGCAGCGCGTCAAGTTCTTCCGAAAAACCAAGCCGAATGAAGCCACCATCCCGTGGGGAAAGCGGTGCGTCGTCCACGATAGAGCGAGAAAGTAACTCATACAGATCGTCACAAAGATCAATCCGCTGTTCCAAAGCATTCAGACTATGTCCCTGAAACGCGGCTAAAATGGCGGTCAAGTCAGGCAAAACCTGAAGTGTTTTCGCTAAAAAGCCCAAATCACGAGGGCTGGCGCGTCCGGTAGTGACCCGCGCGAGAAGCCGTTCGATATCGTAGACCCGCCGTAAAATCTCACGTAAATCGGCAGAATGTCGGGGCTCGGCCAACAGTTCGGCGATCGCGTCCTGACGCCGTTCGATTTCACAACGGTCGGTACTCGGATTAGCCACACGATCAGCCAACAGCCGCGAACCCATGGCCGTAATCGTCTGATCAAGCGTCGCCAACAGCGAACCGTCGCGACGTCCGTCGCGAAGTGTTTTCGTAATCTCCAAACTTCGACGGCTTGATTCGTCCATTTCGAGCGTTCCTGAAACACGATACGGAACAAGCCGATCAATGTGGGAAATGGAAGTTTTCTGCGTTTCGCGAAGATAATCGACCAACGCGCCCGCCGCGCGAATTGCCTGTCGATCTTCCGCCGAGGTACCAAATCCATACCCTTCGAGACTCGCGGCTCCAAAATGCTGCGTCAGCGTATCGTGAGCCGTGATATCGCTAAAAGCCCAATCCGGTCGGCGTGTCACCATCATTTTTTCGACCAGGTGCGCAGGCAGTTTGATCCCACTTCCCGATTCGCCGCGTCCCGCTTGTTGTTCTGCCTCGTGAACCGCTTGTTCAATCTCGTGACTGGGTAAACGTTTTGTGGAACTGCGATTGAACCCGTCGTCCGCAAGTAAAATTTCAGAAGGCGCGATGCGAGCCAATTCGTCCACAATACGCGATTCAGGAAAGGCCCCCGCGAGAAATCGACCGGTCGAAAGATCGACCCACGCCACCCCCAACAGAGATGTATTCGGCTCGTTTTTTGCCAATTTTTCTTTTGGAGCAACCGCCGCCAACCAATTGCTTTCCCGCGGATCGAGCAAAGCGTCGTCCGTTAGCGTTCCAGGTGTTACGACTCGAATAATCTCGCGTTTAACCAAACCGATGGCTTTTTTAGGGTCCTCGGTCTGTTCACAAACCGCGGCTCGAAACCCCGCTGTAATCAATTTTCCGAGATACGATTCGAGTTGATGGTATGGAAAACCCGCCATGGGTGTCGCGTCGGGACCTTTGTCGCGACTCGTGAGCGCGAGGTTGAGAACACGAGCGGCTGTTTTCGCGTCATCGTAGAACATTTCGTAAAAATCGCCCATCCGGAAGAGCAATAAAGCGTCGGGATAGACTTTTTTTGCGTCAAAATATTGCCGCATCATCGGAGTCATATTGGAGTCAGATTTTGCCATCGGTTACACGGTTTCAATTTCAATGATACGGTTTCAAAAAGAACAAAAGGAACCATCAAGTCGTGGATATCCGTAGAAGACTACGGATACTTAACGAAGCCCGTGGTGATCCAAAGGAACGGTTTACCAGCGTCGTCTACACGCAATACTGCCCGCAATTGAAGGGGTTTGATCGCATCGTTGATCGTCTGCCGATAGGTCGATTCACTCGCGGGTAACGAGACGGGTTTCTGATCCAGCACGATGGATTTCGCTCGAAGAGCGGCATAATCAATCAAAATCGGCATATCGATTTTTTTGGAAAGATTAGTCAACAGCGAATCAAGAGGCACTTTATCGAGCCGCGAAATCGTCAATTTCTGACCGAATTTCGGCGCGAGCGTTTTCTCCGTTTTTCCGGTCAATTTACCCGCTAACCACGAACTTTGGAACGTCGCGGTGGAAAGTTCGTACCCCATCGGATGGATCGGCTGTTCGGCTGGAGCGGGCAGACATAACGGAACGATCTCCAATCGGAACACCGGATTCGTCTGAACCTCCAGCGCAAACCCTGCGCTCCGCAATAGATACGCCACGGCGGTTCCAGAAGCGAGTGGTTCAAGAACTGGCGAGTTCCAAACGGTTTCGAAGGCAGGAATCGCGGCACGAACCTCCATTTTGCCTTTTTGCCCTTTGGTACTGGCCCCCGGGGCATATCCGTAAATTTTGGCCAATTCTTCCTGAACGTCGAGCGTTTCCCCCGCGAGCCGTCGCTCGGAAATCTTGCCCATCACTTCCGCAAATTGCTTACGTTTCTCTATTTCCGCCGCTTCTTGTTCCTGAACGACCCGCAGAATCGGCTGAAGTCCACCAATGGTGAGTCCTTTTTCTTGCCAAGTTTCGGCAATTTTCTGCAAAATTTCCGATTTACTCATTTTATCCGTGGCAAATCCGACCGGTTGAGCAAAAATCGCCAGATAGGGCAATGAGACGGAGCGTCCGACAACTGCCTCGGTGGACGGGGCCGGAGAAGGGGCCGCCGCCGAATTTTGCGTGTTCTCAACCGCATTCCCAGCGGTACGCCCAGAAGTGGGCTCCGACGCGACAGAGTTTCCATTGGAAACAAGTTCAGGATGGGCGAGTTTCTCGAAGGCGGCGACGAGCGTCGCGGCGTCAGAGAGAGCATGGGTTCCATCCGGAAGTCGCAAACGCCCATCCGCTTGAAGTCGTCCGATAATCACAAGTTCGGGATTTGTCTCGGTACCGTCGTTCCGAATCTCAACAGATTCATCACCACGAGCCTGCCGAATCCGAATGGAACCAGAGCGAGCGTTACCGAAAGCGGTGGCCCACGCTTGCGGTTCGGTAAATCCGACACCGTCGCCCAGCAAAATTTCCACACGATAGGTTCCCGCCCACGCGGTCGAAATTCCGCACAAAAAACATCCGAGCCATATCCACGAGCGTAACATGATATCCTACCCCTGTATAGTGAGAGGGTTGGTGAGCAGGTCATACAGAGGAGTTTTCTTAAGCGTTACACGACGAGGCCCCATTGGATGGTTCCGTTAGCACTAGTTCCAGATACTAGGATACATCGTCATATCCATGAAATACCATGGAAGCCCAAGCCGCACTCCTTGCCTCTGAACCTCGTTCCCCTCTGACACGATATCAACTATTCTACCCCAATTATCGTTCTTTCGGGAGAGTTTTCCGAGCAAAACGAAAAAAAGTTCCTCCCGTTCCGCTCGAAAGAGGTAATAACAGTTCCACGCTTTGGTGCGTCCATGCACGATTTTTCGTCGAAAATTGATTTTGTTGGGGCACCGGTTTGTTATTTTTGAATAAAACCGGGATAAAAACAGGAAGTAGAAAAAATTTTGGAAAAAAATGCTTGCAAAGTGCGACTGGGTTTTGCACAATGGAGAGATCGTCATGCTCGTTTCGCAAAAAGCCATGGAACGCGTGTTTCATCACCGATTTTCACTGAATCCGATTGAACGTTTGACACGGATTCGGCGTTTTTCGGCAAATGTAGAGCATGGAGCTTCCAAAGTCGTATTTGATTCGTTTGGAAAATAAAAGTTAAGTAAAAGTAGGTAAAGGAGTGTACTATGGCACGTCCAGTCACGATGATCACAGGTCAATGGGGCGATCTTCCTCTCGACGTATTGGGTGCGAAGTGTCAGGAGTGGGGATTCGACGGATTGGAACTCGCGGCAGCGGGCGATCATTTCAATGTCGCAGCGGCATTGTCCGAACCCGATTACTGCGAAAAGAAGCGAGCACAGTTGGCCAAGTATGGTTTGCAGTGCTGGGCGGTAAGCAATCACTGCACCGGACAGGCGGTGTTGGATCAGATTGACGCGCGCCATCAAAGCGTCTTGTCGCCGGAAGTCTGGGGCGATGGCAATCCGGCGGGAGTCCGCGCTCGTGCGATCGAAGAAATGAAGAATACGGCTCGCGCGGTTCAGAAACTGGGCGGCAGTGTCGTAACCGGTTTCACCGGTTCGAGCATTTGGCCTTATCTGTACAGCTTCCCGCCTGTGCCGCAAAGCTGGATTGATGGTGGTTTTGCACTGCTGAAAGAGTTGTGGACGCCGATTCTCGACGTATTCCAGGAATGTGGCGTCAAATTTGCGTTGGAAGTGCATCCGACGGAAATCGCGTTCGACCTGTACACAGCGGAGATGGCGTTGAAGGCGTTGGATAATCACCCGGCGTTTGGTTTCAATTTTGACCCAAGCCACCTGATTTGGCAAGGCGTGGATCCAGTGGAATTCATTCGCGCGTTCCCAGATCGAATCTACCATGTCCACATGAAAGACGCGATTGTCAAGCTCAATGGCAAGTCTGGTATTTTGGGCAGCCATCTGAACTTTGGTGATTGGCGACGCGGTTGGGACTTCCGTTCGTTGGGTCATGGAAGTGTGAATTTTGAGGAAATCATTCGCGCATTGAATGACATTGGGTATGAAGGTCCGTTGTCGGTCGAATGGGAAGACATGGGCATGGATCGTGATTTTGGTGGTCGTGAATCGTGTGAATTTGTGAAGAGGATCAACTTCTCACCATCGACGGTAGCGTTTGACGCGGCGTTTGACCAGGACAAACAGGCAAAATAGTTCGTCTTCCGTGATCGGGATTAGGACGATATCCTACTTGACGGATGGAACGAGTCTGCGTAGAGAGAGGTAGACGGATGGGAGACGGTTTCGGTTCCCATCTGTTTGGTGCTGCGCGGAAGGCAAGAATTCCCCAAAATAGAGTCATGCCGCAGCGATTACCCGTGCGTTTACGGCAAATCCTCGCAAAGATTTGGATTGGTCCTTATCCGGATAAAGACACACCCACAGCAGATTGAGGCCGATCACTAGCGAGCCGCCTCATCGGCAACAGGATTGATTCCCTAAAGCCCTTAAGGCGATTCCGCGTTGTCTTTTTGCAACCATTGTTGGATACGAACAATGGCACGGACATATCTCGCACTGGCGGCCGCCGGTGTAATTTGGAGCATTTGGGCAATTTCTGTGTTTTCAAGCTGTTCAAAGTGCCGCAAAATCAGAATTTCTCGGTCGATGGGGGAGAGTTTTCGCAAGGCCTCAGCAATCTGATCCCGAGTTTCCTGCCGCATCATCGCTTCGCTTGGGGATGTCTGATCCGCGGCAAAATAATCCACAAGCAGTCCGACCGACAGATCTTCCGCCGCTGTATTCCTTGGGCTTGGAGCATTGAAAGGGAAAAGTTCTATTCTTGCGTCACGCTTTTGCGTTCCGAAATGCCGACGATAGGTATCACACAACGTTTGCAGCACGATATCACGAAGCCAAAGGGCGGGGGGGCATCGCGTGGCATATTCCTCATGGGCGAGATAATCGTCAAATCGCCGTACAACAGTCAGAAAAGATTCTTGCAGAATATCACTCACATCCACACGCCGAGCAAGTCGCGAGTCAATACGAGCGGCGATCATGTGTCGCAAAGCCGCCTGACGATACTCGAAGAGGCGTGCGAGGCGTGCGTGCTGTTCCTCCGGCGAACATCCACGAAAATCGTCTAATCCGAAACAGGCAGCGGAATCACCCAACGGGCCTGACACGGCGTTAGGAGTCGAATTTTTCGGGGCAACAAAAGAGGTTTCTGAATGGATATCACTCATAGTGCGTTTGGCTTTTGAAAAAAGTACGATAGAATGAAGAGTGCCAACATCGTTGCAAAGGCATAACACGACCAACCGATTTCTTAAGCCCATTCTACAGGATCATTGGCCCTATGTTCAATACACTGACTTCACTTTCTCCGTTCATTCAAACGCTATTAGCCGGAATATTTACGTGGCTCATGACACTCATTGGCGCGTCTATCTCCTTGTTTGGCAGAGAATTACGTACCAAGCTATGCGATTCGATGCTCGGG
>JAQVKF010000134.1 GCA_028694795.1 Thermoguttaceae bacterium
TCACGATCGCGCGATTGAGCCGACGAGCCGTAAGCGTTTATTACTCGAATGGTTCGAGAAAAATCGGCAATAGGCCACAACAGAAGGGTAGCGGCAATGCTCGCGGTGAGTTCGTACCGCCGCGTGTAGGCTGTTGGAATCCGTTGCCTCATCAGCATCCATCGTGTTTGTGAACGATCTTACAAATAATCAATACTTCGAGCGGCTTGGTCGAGCGTCCCGCATTCGACGCTCAACACGATATCTTGGGGGAAAGGTCGTAAAATCTTTTAATTTAAGTTTCCCCTCAAACTCCCCTTCCAAAACTTTTTACTAGACGTACAAACTGTAACGCAGGTCAACATGGTACGACGTTGACGTGAACACGCCCTAGGGCGTACAAACTTCAATATCAACCGATATAAACTACCTCGATTGCGGATTTCATGCTTGGCCATTGGTTTTTACCATGTGATTATACGTGAACACGCCCTAAATTCAATGAGCCAGATTTCCGAGTCGGATCAGATTTTCGGGCCGAACGGGACACTCTTTAGGGTACGAGGCTGATTTCCGCCCAATATCCAGCCTCGAAACTCCAACCGGTTGGCTGATTCCAAAGTTCCACCTGTACCGTCTGCCCCGCATACGCCGACAGATCAATCTCGACGGTCGTCCAAACGTTCGTCTGTTCACCCTCTTTCGTCGCCGTGATTTCCTGCTCTTTCACCGTATTACCATTCACTTTGGCGACCAGTTTCCAATCGAACGTCTGTTCGCCCATTTTGTGGACCCCGACGACCGCTCGCAGTTTCGCGCCTTCCGCTGGAATGGTTAATTCCTTCACAAACGCCGCGCCAGTCTCCTTGTTGAGTGGATGAGTCATGTAGACGTTCGTTTTTCCCTCATATGTGTCCCGCATTCCCGGACCCATGTCCGAACCGTTTGTCGTGAGCGTCCAGCCGGGGAATATTTTGGCCAACGTCCGTTTGGGACCTTGGAAGTGGATCTGTCCCATCTCTTCTTCCGTATAGAGCGTATCGGCTGTCGGTCCCGGATTCCAACTTTCCTCATACGCGGAAGTTCGCGGCTCGGTCACTGGAATTACAAATATTTCCGCCTCGCCTTCACCTTCCGTCCCGCCGTGTTCCGCCACCAGAATCTGTCGTGTCAGTTTTTCACACACCTGCGTCAACTCCGGGAACGTGTACGCCGTGTACAAGAATTTTTTGTCCTGGAGCAGTCCCGTATTAAACGCTACGGGCAACGCATCTCGACCGATCATCGTGAATAATACGCCCGCCGCACTTGACGGATTACAATCCGAATCCTGTCCGCTTCGCATCGCAATGACAATCGTTTTCTCGATGTCGCCCTCGCCAAAGAGCAACCCCATCAGCACGTATGCGCCGTTGATTTTCGCATCAATACCACCATTCGACGCTTTTTGATATTCCGGATTCTCACGATATTTCGCTTGGCATTTCGTCCAGCATTTCTGCCAATCGGTCGGATCTTCTTGGTACCACGCCACCATGTCTCGTACCATTTCGGCATATTGCGACTGAGCGGGAATTGATTTTAACGCCCGATTCACCAATTGGACAATATCTTCCGGATCGCTACCGGTCGCAAAAAACGCCTCCGCGTACAACGCTCCGATAAACTGGCCCGCGTACAATCCGTCTCCATAATTCATCATCCGTCCGAACGTCTCGCCCAGCCGCACCGTACGATTTGGAAGTCCCGGCGAGATAATTCCCGAATAATCAGCCTCAATTTGGTAATCAATGTCATTCGGACACTTGTTGAACTTCGGATGTCCGGAGTCGGGCGGCGCGATCCCGTCACGCAAATTCGCTCGTCCCGCCGCATTCGCGCACCACAACGGATATTCACTATTCGCAAAGTCAATGCCCGCTTGTTTCGCCGAAACCTCTAAACCGTACTGTTCGAGCGAACGCAAGAAGGTCATTTCCACATAAATGTCATCTTGACCAAAAGCGTCGTTAATCATTTCCGGCTTCCACGCCGGCACGTCTGCCTCAGGAATGATTTTGTCACCCCATCGAAATTCCGTCGGAGCACCCCACGAGACGCCCACGATCTGACCGATCCACGCTGCTTCCATACGATTTCGATATTCCGCCACCGACAATCGACGACATTCCTGACTCGCGTTCTCCGCCGCGGATAGCATCGTCACACTCAGCAAAGCGGACCATCCGATCACTAAGCCCAACATGAACACCGAACTGCGCATTCTCATAGATTTTTACTCCCACGTTCATTTATCAATTGATTCCGTTTGTAATTATTCTGTATGGAAAATCATCGTACTGTTTTCCAAGACCGTGTCTTGTTCGCGTTATCTCTGCTTGATGGAAAAAGAAGGTTTCGTCGGAAAAGGTTTTATCCAATAAGCTCATCCCCCTCTCCATTGTGATCGATAGCGATATCACGTGTCAAGGTATCTCCATTTTTTGAATAATATGAATGGTGGGTCAATTAATTGCGCGTTCGATGCAATTCGTTGAATATTATGAACACATCTGGTGTTTTTCCATTATTTTTTTATATTATTGTCTGGTATGAGTTTTTTTTAACGAACGATTTGTGGCGTTTTTATGTCGTGAATTAAGTGGCTATGCGAAAAAATAATAAAAATAGAGATGGAATTTACCATGTTTTAGATATATTTTTAATAAAAAATGGGATGAAATTGACCCAAATGTAAAAAGCTGTTTCTTTTTATGGAAAAAAAGATTAGGATATCGATAAATTCGCGTTGTGTCGAAACTTTGCGTCATGGCGGTGGTGAAGAGGCGGCTGTCAAAATGTCGGACTCGAAATTCACGACCATGGAATTGCCAACCATGGAATTGGTCGCCAACGAGACAGACCCTTATATTCAAAATATCTTGATTTTTATTGATAAAAAACCTATTTTAGAGGCTTCCATGATTACACGTTTTATGACATTTGTTGACGGTTCTAATTTGTTTGGCGCATTAAAAGACATCGGTGTTCAGGTCAGTAATTACGATGGATTGTATCGATTTATATTCCATAAGGCGTTGGAAATCTGGCGAAGTCGAATCAATTCGAGCTGTGTGTCTCAGGTTCCGGCGCAACACACACGGGTGTACTGGTATGTTACGAGTGACATGGACTCGTGGGATTTAACAAACGACAACACGCAACGGATGCTTCGTGATCGTTTCGATGGTGACACAGAGGTCAAAAGCCGTTGGAATGACGTGGCGTTGCGGCGATATCGTTCCATCGCTCACGAGCAAGAGATGCGTCCGAATGCGCGTACAAACACGAATCCGACGCTCCAGATGTTGTCGAAAGATTTGTTTGGGGGCACGCGTTCTTGGATGGATTTGAACTGGCAGGAGCGTTATGCGATTGAGTCTGAAGCATGGGAATTATGCTTTGCGGATTTGCGGGCGTGGTATGAGAACAAACAGCAGACGCTCGCGGGAATGAATCGTTTTTATCATGCGGTGGGCGCGAGGAACGATTTTATTGAAATTCGGCGTTGCGGCCGTTGGAAGGTCGATTTTCTCCATAAAGGCGTGGTCGAAAAGGGTCTCGACACTTCACTTGCGGTCGATATGATCGGGCTGTTGAACAATTACGAGGTGGCGATTTTAATCACCGGCGACGCGGACGGTATTCCGTCGGTCAGTTATGCGAAAAACAATGGCAAACAGGTGGGCGTGATCGAATTTTTGCGTGGTTCGTCCCAAGATTCACCGTCGCGTAGTTCCGCGTCCCGGTTGAAGGTTGTTGCCGATTTTGTCGTTCCAGTCTACGAACATGAACTTCTCGAATTGGCCTTAGCCCGCAACGGCGGCGAACCGTTTTGAGTGCTTACCGAAGTGACTGAAGCCGACGATGCCATCCGCATAGAATGATTTGCGTATTACGCTTGACCAGCGGACCGACCCCGCAACAACGGCGGACCGACCGACAAGCGGACCGATCCTGACCAGCCATGCGAAGGCAACACGCTTACACACGCCGGGGCAATGCGTTTACACGGAGGCAACGTACGCTGGTCCGGATGCTCCTGATCGCCAGGCATGCCGTTAAATGCGGCCGGTGTGACGTTTAATTTAGCGGCTAAATGTCGCAGATACGGATACACTTTTCGAGCGAAGCCAGTGCGTCTTCGGCCTTCGGTATGAATTCTTGCGCGACATATCCCTCATATTTCAGATCAAGAAGTGCACGCATAATCGCCGGATAGTACAGTTCTTGCGTTTCGTCAATCTCCGCACGGCCTGGGCAGCCGCCCGTGTGGACATGCCCGATATATTCGATGTTCTCCCGCAGTGTGGCAATCACATCGCCTTCCATGATCTGCATGTGATAAATATCGTAGAGCAATTTCATCCGAGAAGAACCAGTGCCTTTACAGACCCGCACACCCCACGCCGTGTGATCGCATTGATAATCGCGGTGGTCGCGTTTGCTGTTGAGTAGTTCCATCACCAGATTAACACCATATTTCTCCGCCGTCGGCAGAATGCGTTTCAACCCGGTCACGCAATTCGTCACGCCGCTCTCGTCATCGAGACCTTCACGATTCCCGCTCATCACAATCACATTCGGGAATTTTGCCGCCGCGACTTGTGGAATCAATTTCTCGAAAATATCGACCAATCGATCATGATTTTCCAATCGATTCCAGCCACTACCGATCGACGTCGGCGCCGACACCATCGGGCACATCAAGCCGTACTTTTCGAGCGTCGGGAAATCGTCCGGTGTCAACAGATCAATGCCAGGAATGCCCAATTTGACACAGAATTGGCACAATTCGTCAAGCGAATATTTGCCATAGCACCAACGTGAAAAAGCGTGTTTGATATTTCCTTTAAGTTTGGGCATCTCTTCGGCCTTTGCTGAATTGAGTACGATGGAATGGGAAAGTCCGGCGGTTGCGGCTACCGCGGCGGTACCGACCAACAGATTGCGTCGGTTCATACGATTTGTCATTCTAAACTCCTTGTCATACGATCAAAATTTCGTTACCATAACAATGTACACGAACTCCATATATAAAGTATTTTGGTTCGTGCCGCAACCGTCTTTCACGTTTTATCCCAGTTTTCATTGGGAATGCGGTGCCGTTTGTGTTTTTCGCGAAAAATCGCGCGCAAATACACGTGTGTAAAGATCAAATGCAATGGAAATCGTCGCGAAACAGGATTCATCCGACAGGAATCGAAAAGTAAAAAGGAATCAAAATGGTCATTACGAAACAATCAATGACAGAAGCGTTTACAAAAATTTACGGTACTAATCCGACGTTCGTGGCTCGCGCTCCCGGACGTGTGAATTTGATCGGTGAACATACCGACTATAACGATGGTTTCGTGATGCCATTGGCGATTGATCGCGCGGCGTGGATCGCGTTGCGACCGCGAACCGATGGTATGGTGAATATCCATTCACTCGATTACCAGGCCAGCGAGTCGTTTTCGTTGAATGAACCGCTTTCGAAGAAAAATGTACAGTGGGTTGAGTATATCAAAGGGGTGGCTTGGGTACTTCAACAGGAGGGGTATCCGCTCGTCGGTTGGGATGGCGTTTTGTGTGGAGATGTGCCGCAAGGGGCAGGGCTTTCATCCTCCGCTGCGCTGGAAGTCGTGACAGCGCGAGCGTTTGCCGCAGCGAGCGATTTCCGTTGGGATGCCGTCAAAATGGCCATTGTCGGCCAAAAAGCGGAAAATAAGTGGATCGGTGTCAATTGCGGTATTATGGATCAGATGATCTCGGCGACAGGCAAAAAGGACCACGCGGTGATGATGGATTGTCGTGTGGTCATGACCGATCATGCGGCGGACGCGCTGACGACCGTTCCATTGCCGCCGGGCACCTCCGTCATCGTGTTGGATACGGCAACGCGACGCGGATTGGTCGATTCGAAGTATAACGAACGTCGTTCGCAGTGTGAAGCGGCCGCCCGTTTCTTTGGGGTCAAGGCGTTGCGAGATGTCGATTTGGGAAGATTTAATGCGGAATGTGGCGGTTTGGACGAAGTGACACGACGCCGCGCGAAGCACGTGGTGTATGAAAACACCCGTGTGTTGGCCGCGGCGGAGGCGATGCGGCGAGGTGACGTCGTTTCGCTCGGAATGCAGATGGTCGAAAGCCATAAAAGTTTGCGCGATGATTACGAAGTTTCGTCAGAAGCGTTGAATCTGATGGTCGATCTATCGCTGGAACAGACGGACTGCTTTGGGGCACGCATGACTGGCGCGGGATTCGGTGGTTGCGCGATGGCGTTGGTTGATGCGGGGGCGGCGTTGGAGTTTGCCAAAATTGTCGCCGAAGAGTACCAAAAGCGGACGAATTTGACACCCGCCGTCTATGTTTGCCGTGCCACCGATGGGGCTATGCTCCTGTAAGATTCCGATGGATATGCCCGGTCATCCGTCCGATGGAACGCCGTCCCGTCACATTCTGATGGGACGATGTTCGCGTAATATTCCGGTAGGGGACTGTATTCCGGCGGGCGGTATCCTCGCGACATTCCCGCCTGGGCCCCACACGGTTCCGCAGCACACATCGGTGGAAAAGAGATGTGGAGTACGGACCCGTCCATACGGATTACGTGGTTGATTATACGGCGGGTTATGACGCCGCAAACGCTTGTCGGACGACGAGTTTCATTTTAGCTAAACCTTCTATCGCGACGGCGTAGGCATCTTTCTGGAAATATGCTTGGTTAAAAATTTCGAGCGACAATGCCCCACGGTACCCGATCTCGTGGAGTGTACGTAGAATCTGTCCGAGCGGTGCGACGCCATCGCCCGGCATGATGCGGTCACCGTCGCCAATTTTCTCACGTGGCGGCTCCGCCGGATAGTCATTCAGGTGGTAGCCGCCGATTGCGCGTCCGTTCAATATCGTCATACCGGCAAAATCGGAACCTCCTTTATAGGTGTGGTAGGCATCGAGACAGCATTCCGCAAGAGGGTCGCCGCATTCTGCCAGAACGAACGCTACTTCGCCCAAACGAGCGAGCGCTTTGGAACCGCCCCATAATTCGAGGCGTGGTCGCACACCGAGTTCGCGTCCGATTTCGCATAATTTTCCAAAGCGTTCCGCCACCGCGTACAAGTCGGCTTTTTCGACGTTATATAATCCACCTGGAGGTGCGGCGATGGCTGTTCCACCGATAGCCGTCACCGCTTCCATATCGCGACGCATTTCCTCAAGCCCTTTGCGACGTCGTTCCTCGTCATCGCTACACCAATCGCCAAACGCAATCGCTCCCACGACCGACAGTTGCGCGTCTTCAAGCTGTTTTCGAATGTCGGTCAAAGCTCCGCCATGTTCCACGTATTCGTGAATTTTTCGGCACCATGGCTCAATGCCGCCGTATCCCGCGCGTTGAACGATATTAATTTCTTCCGGAAGTGGAAGCTGTTGTCCCAAAATCGTTGCCGTATTAAATGCGTACATAAATGGTTCCGACACATTCTCCGCAGAGTCCTCGGATTTAGGCTCGGATTTGCTCATCGTATGTTCTTCAGACGGTGCGGTGGGCGACGTTTGTATTGCGGTGTTTTCCGCCAACGATACGGTGGACCATCCGAGCGTACCGCCCAAAACCGAACCTAACGCTGTGCGACGAGAAATTTTGGATAACATCGGAAAGCCTCTCTCATGGATTGCCTGTGGTGGAACATCATCCGGACAAAATCTCCACGGATATGCCCATCCGTGGGGCAGGACCTTGGGGCCGGATATGAAACGTTATTGTGCGAAATTCTCTGGATGATGTCAAGAATCCCGGCAGATTCACCCATTTTACCTGACGTTGGTGCTGCCGATTCACACGTCGCACCTGCGGTTCCGCATCACCCATTTTACCTGACGTTGGTGCTGCCGATTCACACGTCGCACCTGCGGTTCCGCATCACCCATTTTACCTGACGTTGGTGCTGCCGATTCACACGTCGCACCTGCGGTTCCGCATTACCCATTTTACCTGGCGTTGGTACTGCCAATTCACACGTCGCACCTTCGGGCTATATCATTTTTACCTCCTTCCTAGGCTCGCGTTGCAAGCGGTCGGGGTTGGGCGGAACACAAAAAGGGAACCATTGCCGGGAATGAAATGACTGTATTGGTGGACTGTTATGCCTATGGACCAAACTGGAATCACCACTGCATGGCAAAAAGAGTGGATTCGCAGTGTGGTCGTCGATGTACACTCCTACCACTCTTCGTCCTTGTTGGGAGGGGGCGTTTTGTCCTTCTTTTTCCCGAATAACGAGGTCCGTTTGCGGATGGCTTGCGACAAAAGTGTGGAGCCGAGCGAGGCGGCGAGTCCAACTCCGCTTTTGACCTGATTGGCGACGCGTCGAATACGCCCTTCTGTATGCTGTAATCGTAAACATCGATATTTCCGCACTTTACCTGCGGCTGCCAGCAAATGTTGGAGCGTCGGCAACAGCCCACGCTCATTCTGAATCCCCGTCACGCATTCCGACGTTACGTTGGTCACACAGATCGGCTCGGAGTCGCGAAGTTGGAGCGATTGTCGTAGTTTCCGTTCTTGATTGGCGATAGCTTCCGCCAGTTGTGCGGGCGACAGCGGTTCTTCCGAGATTTCCGCCAACCGTTCCGCTTTGGTCATTGTGACCAACAGCACCGGTGGATGACGTTCGGGATGTTCATCCGCCCATTGCCGAAACATTTCGACCCAACGATATTCAGGTTCGTAGTCTTTGGCAATCGCAGAACAAGTCAAAAGTACGATATCGGCTAACGCTGTCTCTTCTTCCGTTTTTTTCCAAACGTTATCATGACTGGTATAACCAGGGAGTTCGATCACGAGCATCCGCTCATTTGGATCAGCCGAATGGTCGCCGTCAAATACGTCACCATCGGTCTGAGCGGGGGGGGCAAACGGGGTTGACTTAGGGCGTATCACGTTCCAAAAGGTGGTAATTCGCTTATGTTCCGTTCCGGGAGCCACTACGGTTGAACCAGTTAATTCGGCCATCAAACTCGTTTTACCACAACCCCGACGTCCGATCACGAGTAATCGCAACGGCTCCATTTGCAAACGTTGCGTAATTTCCGCCTGAGCCTCTTCGTGTTGTTGGACATCCGCGACTGAGAACGTGGTCGGCAGTGATTCAGGCGGCAAATCCTCTTCCGATTGGTGTTCTCCATACAATCCGATGGCGTAATATCCCGTTTTACGAATCGCGAAATCGACGAGCCACTCTTTGAGATCAGTTCCCGAAGTGGCTAATACCTGATTCGTTGCGGTACCGCGAATTTCACGGACCGCCGCCGCCGAGGGATTGAAACCAAAACTCGCCAATCGATATAAAAAATAGGCGCGTTGCCCCAACGTTTTCCAACGTTGCAGACGCCGAAAATCGCCCAATGTGAGTAAATGCGAACCAGGAATGTTTTCGACGATCGCTTTTCGTACATCACGTGACACAAGTTCCGCCGTACGAAGCACTTGCGGCGCGGGAATCTCCAATGCCGGTTCGTCCTGATTGGGATGATATTGTTTCGCGACCGTATTGATCACCTGATAAAACAACTGCCAATAGGTCTCCGCGCGGTCCAATTCCGGAGGGTTTTTACGCAATCGCTCGGCCAGTCGTTCGACGTCCTGCCATGCGGCGGTGGCTTGTGGCGGCCAATCGGGATCTGGCTTGGCATCGGTGAACGACGGTGCGCGTTGGGTCATCGGACGGGGAACGGTGGCGTTGCGCGAACGAATGGATCGCAATAAAAAAGTACCGGAGACCAAGGTGACCGCGGAACAACCACCCCAAATCCAGAGACCGCCCGGATGTTCCCACAACCATAAAAAACCCACGGCAAAAAGCGCGAGATAAGGCAAACTGTGCAACAGCAAAATCAGGACGTACCACCACTTCAGATTTTTCATTATTTCCGTATGACCCCACAAATGATTGCCTACTGAATGATGCTTCTATTTCAATGGATTGATTCCACGATGTCAATCAAAATCGTAAAATGAAGCGGTGCGTTTTGCGTTTCCTTCGGTGTTTGGATGAAAATTTCGGTCGCCTCCCCCACGCTTCGGTTTTTCGCCCACGTCGGTACCGTTTGTGTTGTGATCTGCCACGGCGTTTCTATCGGACGTGCTTGATTTTCGTGATCGTCCTCTTTTTCTAGCGAAATATCCCGGGAAACGTCGTGGAACGTCGATGGATCACGCGGTTGTACGCGGATGCGAAAGCCTCCGTATTGCCACGTGTTCGGCTGGATGACTCGTAACTCGTGATCGAATCCCAAACGTACCACGGCTCCAATATTCGCGGGCGAAGTCGAATCCGAAGACGATGATTTTACCGATGACACGGCTTCCGACGACGATGGTTTTAAGGATTCTGTCGGCTGTTCGTTACCCGCCGCTGCTGACCCACGATCCGAGGGTAAATCGGCATGATTCGGGGGTGAATCGGACGTTCGTGGTTGAATTGAAATCGTTCCGACGGCTTCCGTCTCGCCGAATGTCCAGCGCTGACATATGGAATCGGTTGCTGACGTCGGCGTGATCTCCACCTCCGCGACAGTGTCCAATGGGAGTGGTGTTTTCCCTGGTTGGCTGAGCAAAAGCCCCACATGAAATGGGGGGATCACCGTCTCGCGCGAGACGTTCGATCCGTTTGAATCCGTCGATTGAAACCGATATTCGATTCCTATGGGAGATGAGGAAGATGGTGGTTTTCGAGAATCGTATAAATATTTTATTTGTTCTTGCGATTGATTCGTTTTCGGGATCCGTTTCCCGGCTACCCAGCTCCAATTTCCGAAACGTCCACGGAGGCCGCCGAGATTGCGATCGAGCGTAACTCTCGAATTTTCCGATGGTTGCGGTACGATGGGCTTCCAAAAATCCGCCGCTATGGTGGCATAATATCCTTTGCCATACCCCCACACTTGTGCACAATGAAGCGAGACAGTCTGATTGGCGGCGTTCCCAAAAAGTCCCGCGAGAATCGCCGGAGCCGCGGCGTCGCCTCGTGACCAGTAACGTTTCCAGTCCGGGGCGGTCGTATATTCCGATAGTCCAGATGGTTCAAAGGCGAGCGGATAATAGGGTAAGGTTTTGCGTAAAAAGGTTTCTTCCCATTGTTCGGGAAAATCGCAACTCCTTTTCCAAGAGAAAGTTACGTCGCTTTTCCGACCAATGGGAATTTTGTCCAATTGCGAGTCTCGGTAGATCGCGGCGAGTTGAAGTACGACCACCTGATGGTACAACGGACAATCGTTTTCATCGCCAAGATATCGAATTCCACCGTCCGGCAAAAGCGAGGCGTCAAGCATTTTTTGAAAAATCCGCCGCTCCTCCTGCCAATGTTGTGGGGTAGCACGGTCGGGCCAAAGACGTATCGCGAGGTCAATAATGCGTAAATAGACGGCATCCATATTAGCATAACCGAGACGCATAAAATCTTGATTTGCGCATTGGGACACCGGTTTTTGCGCGAGTTGCGAGATTCGTCCCAGTCCATACTCATCCACTTGATACTGAACTAGCGTG
>JAQVKF010000304.1 GCA_028694795.1 Thermoguttaceae bacterium
GATTCCAACAATCAGCCGATCGGTTACGAATATGATATGGTGACCGTAAATATCCAGGACAACAGTACGACAGGTATTTCCGATTGGGTCATTCCAAGCGGATGGACCATCAACGGTACCAGTTTCACCACGCCAAAACCCGTCAACGCGGCACAAACGAATGTGGTCATGACAACGAAACCGACACTACAATCGCAATATACAGCTGGTGCCATTGGACCACAGAATGAAGGAAGCAACAATTTACTTGCAGGTTCGAGTGCTTCGGCAAACATGAAAAAAGGCGACGCCTTTATTCCATGGACTCCGACGAATGGTTTTACGCTGGAGTTTGACTACAGCTTCGATCAATGTAACGGGGACAATGGCTATGTACGTCCGGATAACGGAGGGGGATCTGGTGCGTTGAGTGAAAAGTATGACGCCAAGGACAGCTATAAGGCAAGTTTCGTAGCAAACAGTGGTATCAAAATCTTTGGAGTGTACGAAATCCAGATCTTCGATACGTATCAAATGGTCGAAAGAATCAAACAACAGCTTTGTATAAAACATGAAATCACTACGAATGATGAGGGTTTTGATGCGTTGCTAAGTAATGAACTAAAAGCCATTATGAACGGAACCTCATCTCTTGGTTATCAGAGTGAAAATTCAAAAGGAACACTCGTCAACGGCATTCCCTATGGTTATTCTGCCGTCAATGAGGATGACAACGTCAGTGTTCAAAGGATCTTTGATGCGGCAACGGCGACCGTAAGTGGAACTGGGAGTATGCGGATCGTATATAATCCTTACGACAGCAACTATGAAAACCAATCTACCGTAGCTGTGAGCATAAATAATGCTAATTTTGTCACATACCTTGGATATCCGAACGCTTCTACAATACCGCTAGTAAACGCTAGCAACGATCCCAATATTTATATTCAAAGTCATTGGGGCAGCGGCGTGACGTTCAGTAACGTTAGCATTTCGTATTACTACGAGTAGTAAGCCGCATGTAAGAAATGCTCTTATTATCACATGTGAATTTGTATTCAAAATGGGAGGTTTTTTATGTGGAATCAATCGTTGAGAGGGTGGACGATATGGACGATTGGAGTGATATGGTTGTCACTTAGTGGAATTTCATCGCTTTATGCACAGGTGATGCAGTCTCAAGAGTCTTTGCCATCCATAAAAGGGGTGAACCATGAGGCGAGACTCACCGTCGTTCCAGCGATGGAACATGATACACAAACATTGTCTTGTAATTACAATGGACGAGATCTAAGATTAGCCTCATGGGACGCTTTTATCCATCTGGATAGATGTACATTTAGAGGAGCGAATCTGAAAGGTGCGGTGATGGATTGTGCCGGACTCGAGAGTTGTGATTTTACCGATGCGACGATTGACGGAGCTTCGATTTATCTCACGGCGGAGCAGCTTTGTTCGACCTCGTCGTACCGTTGTAAAAATCTGAGAGGATTTCGTAGCTATGCTCCCCTGAGCGGCGTGTCTTTTGCGGGGTTCGATCTTCGTGATACAATGCTGTACATTGACGAAACGTGTGATCTGACAGACGCCGATATTCGTGGAGCAACCATCCATTATTCTTCAAGAGATCAGGATAAAATCCGTCCTTCGCTCATTCCGGCGATGGATTTTCCGTGTCATATGATCAAAAGTACGAAAAGTTACAAAGAGGGAACACTGGAAGGATTGATGTTTTCCGAAAGAGTAAATTGGTCAGGTATTGATCTTTCCGGACTAAATCTAACGAATGTGAATTTTAGCGTCATCAGTGCTGAAGATCGGACGCAACAATGGAAAGATACCCAATTTCACGATTCGGTGATCACTGGCGCGGATTGTCGAAATCTGACATTGGAACAGATCAAGCAGACGTGGAACTACAAAAACGGTCGCATGAAGGGAATCATCGTCTCGAAGGCTGTGAAATCGGCGCTCAATGCCGAAAAAGCGGCGATGGATGCAACAAAACCTGCAGACGCAACCGCGGCAGATGCGGCGGCAGATATACCCGAAATCGCTGAGTAACAGTCCAATCGCATTGGGGCAGCGGTGTGACGTTCAGTAACATCAACCTGAGTTGAACGATGTATTCGACATCTGTCAAAAAAAGGAGAGTAGCATGAAAAAAAGCATCCTCATTGCATGGATATTGGCGTGTTGTTTGTTTGGTCGTGGTACAGAATGTCTTTCGCAGGACGAACGTCCGCGGTGGAAAATGATGGATGACGTCCAACTTTTTCTACCGGATGGAAATAGTGATGTGGAAATTGTGTGCGTAGAAACAGATGGGGGGTATAGAGGAAGATATGCACTCCGTTCCAAAACGGATAAATCACTTACTAGGCGAGATTTTCACGGAGGGTATCTCGTTTACGATCCTCCAAGTGAGAGTATTGGAGCTATTTTAGAACCTGTTTGCCTAGATGGTTCCGATCTGCGAGGGTTTATCTGTATTGGTATCGATTGTAATGAAAAAATGTCTCTGCGGGATGCGGATTTACAGCATGCTGAGTTTAGGACTTATTATGCGCATAACTGGGATGTCACCGGAGCGGATATCCGTTATGCAGAACTTCGACTGAGATCCGATCAATTACGTTCGACAAAGAGTTACCGGATGAGAGATCTGACCGGCTGGGATGGAGCAATTCAC
>JAQVKF010000135.1 GCA_028694795.1 Thermoguttaceae bacterium
CATGTTCTGGGGGTTGGACGGCTATCAAGGCGTGTTGGAAAATTCCGATATCGTGATTATCGCCTGTACTTCACGATTCCATCCGTATTATACGAAGGCGGCGGTGGAAGCGGGCAAACATGTGTTTGTCGAAAAGCCGCATGCGCTCGATCCGCATGGTATTGGGATCGTGCTCAAAGCGGCGGAAACGGCCGAGCAAAATGGAACCGCTCTCGTTTCAGGGTTGTGTTATCGTTACGATACGGCGCGGCGCGCGGCGATTGAGCGGATTCGTCAGGGTGAAATTGGCGATATTGTTGCCGTTCAATGCGATTATATGCGAACGCCGTATAACCTCGTCTCTCGCAAACCGGAGTGGAGCGAGATGGAATATCAGTTCCGCAATTGGTACCATTTTACCTGGATGTCGGGCGACGATATTCTCCAATCGCTGCTGCATAATATCGACTCAGCGATTCAGGTGTTGGGTGAAGAGCTTCCGACACGTGCCTACGGCATGGGTGGACGTTCGCCTGACGTGAATATCTCGCCGGCGTTGGGCAACAATTTCGATCACCACGCGGTGATTTGGGATTATGAGGATGGCAAGCGTATCTATGGTGGATGTCGTACTGCGATGGGTTGCGTCCACTCCAATATGGATGTTTTCCATGGAACAAAAGGTCGATGTATCTTCCGAGCGACCGGCGAACCGAAACTACAGGATTTGTCCGGCAAAGATACGTGGGTGTTCCAAGGTCCACGTGAACGTGATATGTACGTTCAGGAACATTATGAGATGCTTCAATCCATTGCGGATGGAAAACCGATCAATGACGGTCAGCGGATGGCGCGTACGACACTTGTGGCGATCATGGGGCTGTACGCGTGTTATGGTGGTGAGGCGGTTGAATGGCAGCGGATGTGGGACGACGCAAATGGGGCGGGCGAGATGATTTTTGGCCCGAAACAGGAAGACGTCAGTTTCGAGATGACACCGCCATATCTTCCGGACGAAAATGGATATTACATGGTTCCCACGCCAGGTATTACCAAACCGGGACAGGATTTCACCAGCTGATTTGGTGTGGCGGTTGAGTGAATGCGGATATTTTCGGAGCGGCGTGCAACCGATTCGCGTCGCTGTCTGTTTTTGTGAATCCGGATAGGTGGATGCGGGTCCATCGAATAGAAGGCGCGTTCCCCAACAGATTTTGTGATCATGGATATCTGTTTTGTTTGATTTTGTGCTTATGATCGTGATTTTTATTGTCAAATTGCTTTTCGCTTAGGTCCCAGTTCGTCACATTTTGGACCGAAATGGGATACAATTACTTTTGTGATCGGGTTTTGTGGATTTTGATATGGAATACAGTAGCAAAAACGACTACAACATGGGACGTTAGGTGGATTATGGACGGGTTGTCGTGGACATTAGGGATTGTTTTCGGCATTTTAGCCATAGTGGCATTGTGCCGAAAGCGTCATCCTCGCTGTGGCTGCGGTACAAATTGCGGCTGTGATGAGCACCACGGTTGTGGTGAGCGTCATGGCGAGTGTCATGCCCATATGGGGCGTCTTTCTGATGATCGTGACGAAGACCGTGCCGCGTGTGGAGGTGATTCCCAGCGTGGTGATTCCCAGCAGCCGGAATATGCGGAGCCAACCGCCGAAAATTGTTCGCTGATCACGGTTTTGGGTGATGCTTCTGGGGACCGTGGAAACGATGGGGAAGGGACCAAATATTCCGACGCGATTTCCGCGGTCGATGCGGTCACGGCGTCCGATATGGTGGGTAAGTTATACTGTACGAATCGTTCGTGTCATGTGGTGTCACGTCATGCGGACACACGTCCGAATCCGATTCAGGAGCGTCGCGCGAAACGGCTTCATTTGCTAGGTGACATTGATCCGAACGAGGTCGATCCAGATGGTTGGGAACTTTTGCAGATTGCGGCGTATCGTGGCGACACGGCGGCGATTGACGAGTTGACAGAAGAATTTACCACGGATCGAGAACAGCTTTCACAGATGCTGGAAGTGGCGTTAGATGATGGAATGACCCCGCTCTGCTTGGCGATTGAGAACGGATATGCGTCCGCGGCGTTGCGTTTGTTGGAGCTGGGGGCGGGTGCCACCGTGGTGACCGCAGATGGCTGGACGCCGCTTCATTTGGCGTCCGCGGCCGGAATGCACCGTGTGGCGACGGCGTTGTACGATGCGGGGGCGGATCCGAAGGCTCAGACTGAGTCGGGATTGACGCCGCTGCATTTGGCTGTCATGACGGGGGATGACGCGATGGTCCGACTGCTCTGTGACATGGCTCCAGACGGAATGAATATGGCCGAGCATGACCGATTGGTGACGCCGTTGCATTTAGCGGTCGAAAATCGGCATTTGGAAGTGGTCAAAACACTCATCTCTGACGGAGCGGATCTCCACGCGCGGAATGCCGACAGTTTGACCCCACTCGCGATTGCCGCCGCGAAAAATTATACAGAGATCGAAACCGTTCTGAAAGCGTATGCCGCGTAAATCGTATTGTGTCGCTCGTCACGGTCATTATTGATCGTCACGGTCGCCCGTTGACAATATGGACTGACACCGTAGCGAGCGGTCTTTTCAGGGATGTTTGCCTTTTTCAGAGCGGCTTATTTTGCCAAGGCAGGTTTGCTGCTCAGATGGGATTTATCCGACTGAGGCGACGATTTATCTGATTGAAGCGACTGGGACCGGAGCGGTTGTGACGGGGGCGACAGGGACGTATTGATAGCCTTTGGCACTGGTATATGGATTGTATGTATAGACGGGAGCAACGAGCGCATATCCCGGTGGTACCGCCCCGCCGGTGTATGGCACTAAGGCTCCGGCCGTGCCGGGCATGTAGGGCGAGGTCGCATAGGGTGAGATTTGACCGTTGGCGTCGGCGTATCCCGAAGGCGCGATATTCGCTGTTGGCGTGCGGTCGGTCGCGCTAGCTGGCACCGCTCCCGCAGCACCGTTGTAGTAAATACCGTTGTTATAGACCGTACCGTTGGGACCGACGATTTGCGGAATATTTGCGTTGTTTGCTTGTGCGGCGGCTACTTCTGGCGACAGCGTGGATGGCGGTTGGCTGGACGGATTTTGCGTGTTGCCGGACGCATATCCTGAGGGTTGGACCAACCCCCCGGTGGGGGCGTAGACGGGGATCATCTCTGGTGGAATAGCTGGCGATTGGGCTTCAGGTGGTTGCGAGGGGTGGGGGGAATTCGCGTTGATTCGTGATGGAACGTACGTCGTGTTAGCGGCCTCCATTCCCAGTGGAGACTCTGTGCCCAAGCCGGACGACGAATTTTTGCAGCCGAACGTTGTGGTCAGCACGAGCAATCCTGACAACCAAACGCACCACTTGACCGGCGTTAATCGCCATGTCCCGGTTGGCCGCGCATGTTGAGATTTCTGAGAATGGTATAATCCCGCACACCCTAGGGGAATGACCGACCATTTCTGGCGCCGTTGAGATACCACCGAGAAACAAACCTTTCGAAACATTGCCGTCAGACGGAACCACGCCGCCACGGTGCGATCAACCGTAGTGGTTTCGTCGGTCATAGTGGTTCGAGATGGTTGGGTGACGGCTTGCACGATAGGCTGATCCAGTTTCTGATGGGATGAAAATCCGTCCCATATACGCCCTAACATTCTGCATTTCAATCGAATGGGTATGACAGAGCCTCCCACCATGGGGAGGGTTGCCATGTGAACGGGTTTGGATCACAACGATTTTCGCTGATGTTGGTGACGGGTGATTGGAACGGAACGATGGAACGACGACTTGGGGGTACGGCGTTTCCGGAAATTCACGAACGCACTACCCCCGACACCATTCCCATTATACCATAATAAAAGGCCAATTCTACAGGCTATCCGAAAGGTTTTTTGAGAATAGAACTCTTTGGTTCGCAAAAATTGCCGTATCGTTCGTGTGGTCTTAGTTCCACTGAGTGGAGAATATCATCACGGTGTGCGTAGACGGGAAAAAATCCGATGGAAGGGTGACCCACTTGGGATAGGGCGAAAAAATTAAGTCTATCCACAAAAGTTGAGAATTCACACACTGACATGATGTCACGAGAGCCTTTGGCGAACGAACGTGGGGAATATTGAACCATGTTGAATGGTTCAATTTGCTATGCGGATTTTTGAATCCATCGAACGAAGGTGTTTTTTATGGCGTGTTCACATATAATCGCATGGTAAAAACCGATGGCCAAGCATGAAATGACCGCAATTGAGGTGGTTTATGCCGGTTGATATTGAAGTTTGTGTGTCCAGTAAAAAGTTTTGGATGGGGTGTTTGAGGGGAAACTTTTTGCAAAAAGTTGCCTCTCATTGATTCTTCGCTTCAAAAAAGTTTTACGAAAAAAAACATTTTCGCAGAAAATACGCAAACTTTTTACCGGACGCGGGCACCGCCGGTCGCTCCGATTGGGGTGGCAATTTGTGTGAACACGCCCCTAGATGAAGCGTAGCTCATAGTCGGAGATATCGTCATTTTTCGCTAGGCTTGACGAAGTTTTGATTTTGCGAAAAGTGACGAGGTGTTGATTTCGCATGATGTGTTCTTTACACTGAAAGGTCGAAGCTTTGGGGTGGCGGACCAATTTGCGACGGGAACGGTTGTCCCGCGCAAAAATCAAAGGGTATTGTCGGCGAGATGGGCTCGGTCCGTGCCCCCGAGTTCGATGGTGACCGTACGATCGGGATGATGGCGAGGGTGATGGCTACGACAAACGGCTAATATAGAGAAGGTGAGTAGATTGATAGGAACATCGCGAATATCAGATCGTTCGGATCGACCGACCGGGGTTGATGATCCGGAGTCACAGCCTGTGCGTGCGCAGAAGATGCGAACGTATCATCCGACGGTGTTGGATTTTGCGGTGATCGGCATTGCGCCGGCTTTGATTACCGTGGCGTTATGGTCATTGATCGTGGCGTTTTTGACGGTGTTTTACCATGGTGGTTATGAGGTACGACTGCTTTGGGCGTTGTGCCTATTCGCGATGGGGGTGGTTTGCACGTCGCGGATAGGGATGGCACAGGGAACCGTTCGGGCGTTATGTTACGCGATGCTGCTGTACGGGGTTGGCGTGGCGATGATGTCGAAGTTCTTCCCCTACATGCATTTGCTTGTACAATCAGCGATCTTGTTGGGCATTTGGAGCGTTGCGTTTCTGCTGGTGTACGACTCGACCTGGATGCCTGACGAAAATGAGGATCGTGACGGTGGTTTTTTGCAACAAGTCAAACGACGTCGTTATATCACGAAACTCAAGCTTGGACTTGCGCGTAAGGAGGATGACCCCGATCGTCCGAATAGTACGTTGGCTTCGGTAGACCCGCAAGAAGAGCTGAATAAGAAGATTCCACATAAGCCTGGATTGGGAATTATCTGGTTTTCGCTCGTAGTTTTGCCCATTTTGGGGATGATGCAGGGGGTTCTTCCGAAGGATCAGGGCGGACTGCGTCAGACGATTTTGGAATGTACGGTCGTCTATCTGCTCGCAGCGTTAGGCCTTCTGATGTCCACCAGTTTTATCGGGTTGCGTCGATATTTGCGATTTCGTCAGCTCGATATGCCAACGGTCATTGTGAAACGGTGGTTCGGTTTTGGGGCGGTTCTGATCTTTAGCCTCGTCATTCTCACGCTTGTGATTCCACGCCCCGCGGCAGAAAATACACTCGCCCAGTTGCCAGGAGTCCAGTTTGAATTCGCTTCCAAACAGGAAAAAACAGCCGAGGAGCAGCGACCGAAGGCGTCCCAGTGGAGCGTTGGAAAGTTCGAAGCGGGACACGATACCGAAAAGGCCGACCGAGCGATCACCGATTCTAACGCCAAGCGGGTTGGAAATCAGGCACAATCCGGAGCCAAAGGTGAGCCAGGGAGGGAAAGTGGAAAAGGACGCGGCCAAGGCAGTTCCTCGAAGTCCGATAGCTCATCAGGTTCGGACAATTCCTCGAAGTCCGGTAGTTCATCAGGTTCAGACAATTCCTCGAAGTCCAATGGGACCACACAAAGCCGGTCACGTTCCGGCGAGGTAAAATCGGAAAATTCCGCGAAATCTTCTTTGTCACCGTCTTCATCGACACAGCAGGCTTCTTCCACAAAGAATCCCCAAGAGACCAAAACAGAAGATTTGGCATCTTCCCAACATTCGGACAAAATGTCCGAAAAAGTCCCGAATCCGGAAAAAGGCAAATCGTCCTCGAACTCTTGGTCGATACCACGGATTCATTTTTCGGGAGGTTGGTTGAAATGGGTGGTTTATATGATCGTCTTTGGAGGGATTGTGTATTGGAGTGTGCGGCATTGGGTGACGATTTGTCATGGTTTTCGTGAGTTTTGGAAATCCTGTGTCGATTTTTGGCGATCTCTTTTTGGAAAGAAGCCGTCAGAGAAAGGCGACGAGGGGCTACCCGAAGGGTTGGAGGCATTGCTCGCGATTCCGCAGCGGCGTTTGTCGGAATTTTCTGATCCCTTTTTAGGTGGTGCGGTTCGAAGTTGGACGCCATCCAAACTTTTGGCCGAAAGTTTTGGTGCGTTGGAGGCCTGGGGACGTGAAAATGGAATGTCTCGAGAGGAGAACGAGACGGTGCGTGAATATGCCGATCGCGTCGCCGGGGTGGATCTCCAATTAGGAGTGGAGGCGATTTTTTTGGCCAATCTTTATGGACGTACGATTTATTTTCCCTCAGTTCCCCCGTCGAATGAGCAATTGGGCGAATTAAGGCGTTTCTGGGGGATGGTACTTCGTTAGGAAGGTGAAAGTGTCTTGGGAAGGCAAAAAAGAAGGTGGTGTCAAAGAGGTGAAATACGGCGGTGTGTGGAGCCGTTGAGAAAAATGGTTCGAAAATTTTTTTGAAAGAAAAAGTAAAATAGGTCTAGACTTTTTTTTTGAATCGAGTATCATTCTTGGCAATCGAGCCGGAGTGGCGGAATGGCAGACGCGCTGGATTCAAAATCCAGTGGCCGCGAGGTCGTGTGGGTTCAAGTCCCACCTCCGGTAATATGGTGACGAGATATTCCGGGTGGTTTCGTCAAGAAGTCTGAAAGCCTCACTGAATGAGTGGGGTTTTTTTGTGAAAAATCTTCTTTTTTTCCGGTCGTAGGCACGTCTTGGGGTTGCCAATTGGAATCAATTCTGCGAGAATGAGAGAATCTGTCGGTGTTTTTACTGACCACGCTGATTCGCCTTCATGGTTTGGCACGTGGCAGGATGTTACCTTGGATGGAATTTTCATTTTTGAATATTTTACTTCAGCGCATTCGCAAGCGGACGGCACACTACGATGGTCGTGGTTTTGCTGTCAAGGGGCGGTACGCGAGAGCAGTAGATAGGGTGTTGTTATGGCAGTTCAACTGAAGGTTGAAGCGCGTTCGGAAACAGGCAAACGTAATGCGAAACGAGCGCGTCTGGCTGGTAAGATTCCAGCGATTCTCTATGGTCACAAGAAGGACAACGTCAGTCTGTACGTGGGTACGGATGACTTTTCGGCGGTCGTTCGTCATGGTTCGCACTTGGTGCAACTGGTGGGCGCGGTTTCGGAAAAGGCGTTTGTGAAGGCTTTACAGTGGGATACGTTCGGGAAAGACGTGCTGCACATTGATTTTACCCGTGTTTCGGAACACGAAAAGGTGAGATTGGTGGTTCCGATCGAGCTTCGCGGTGATGCGGAAGGTTTGAAGCAGGGTGGTGTCGTTCATCTGCACGTTCACCAGTTGGAAGTGGAATGCGAAGCGGAAGCGATTCCGGAGAAAATCACCGTGAAGGTCAATTCGCTCAAGTTGGACGATGCATTGAAGGTGAGCGATTTGGTATTGCCCGCTGGAGTGGTTGTGTTTGCTGAGCCGGAATTGCTGCTTGTCGATTGTACGATTCCTGTCGAGATTGATGAGACCGAAGGGACTGCTACCGCGGCAGAACCGGAAGTGATCGGTCGTAAGAAGGAAGACGAAGAAGAGGAATCGAAGTAGGCATTCATGGGTGATTTCGTTCCGTCCCACTTGGGCGTGCGATGGCAAGATGCGATTGCAGGGGTGCTGGGTGGTGATACGAGGTTGATGGTCGTAGCGTTGGGTTGATACGCCCGCGTGATGCAACTTTTGATTCGTGAGCTTGGATGGTTCGTAGTCGGTGAGCGAGTAGGCTTTTGGACTGCGAATGGATCGTAGAACGAGGAGATTCGTGTTGGAAAAGGAATCGCAAGATTCATCGTTGCGTTTAGTCGTTGGTTTGGGGAATCCCGGACAGCGTTACAAAGGGACGCGGCATAACATGGGTTTTCTAGTGCTTGGAGAGCTTGCGCGTCGTTATGGGATTTCCGCACCGCGTGAAAAATTCCAAGGGGAACTGGTCGAGGGTCGGGTTGGTGGCAATAAGGTATTGTTCCTTGCGCCGGCGACCTACATGAATGAGAGTGGACGAAGTGTCCTAGCGGCGCGGGATTTTTATAACGTGCCGCCGGAATCGATATTAATCGTTTGTGACGATATTGCGTTGTCGCTTGCTCAATTGCGAGTGCGTCGAGGTGGTTCGTCTGGCGGTCAGAAAGGCTTGGGCGATATTATTCGTCGTTTAGGAACGGACCAGATTCCGCGTTTGCGGATTGGTGTGGGTTCGCCTCCTCCGCGATGGGATGTTGCCGATTATGTCCTTTCACAATTTACAAAACAAGAATTACCAGAGATTGAACAGGCTGTAATCCGTGCGGCGGAAGCCGTGACCGTCTGGGTTAATGACGGTCTTGCGGTCTGTATGAACCGTTATAATCGAGGAGCTGAGTGTTGAAAGCGAATGTATACGAGGGTTTGTTCCTTCTGGATTCGAATCGTTATGGTCGTGACCCGGAAGGCGTCGCGGGAGTCATTCCGAAGGTAATCGAGGAGTTGGGTGGCGAAATGCTTGTGAGTCGTTTTTGGGATGAGCGTCGTTTGGCTTATCCGGTGAACGGCCATAAAAAGGGCACGTATTGGCTGACCTATTTCCGTCTGCCGACATCGGCGATGAGTGAAGTTCGTTCGCGTTTCCAGATAGTTGAATCCATTTTGCGTGTTCAGTTTGTTCGCATTGACAACCGTATCGTGGAAGAACTCGTCGCTCATGCGATGGGGGCGACACCGTCGGTGGTCGAGGATGTTCCGCGCGCGGACGTTTCGGATGATCTGGATGACGAAGAGATGCCGATTGTGGACGCGATTGCTTCGGAAGATGAAATTCCCGCGGATGAGTAAAGGCATTCGGTCTCATCAGGAGTGCGTCGGTGAGAACCGAATATTCCTAGGACGAGGGTTTGGTTGCGAGTAGTCTATTCGGAACAAAATCGAGCGGCATGGGCATATTGATGAAGCCGGGGCCTTTTCGGTGGGAATGTGGGAATATTAATCATATGTGTTTCGTCATGTTTTTCGATGTGACGGGTGTCATATGTTGGGGAGTGCTGGCGGGTGATGCGGTGGTGTCGAGCGAGGTCGCGGTGTGACTTTGCGAGTGGAAATTTGGACGGTGTGATATGACGGAGGTGGATAGTGGCATCCTATAATAGGGTGGTTTTGATTGGAAATCTCACACGAGATCCCGATGTACGTTATCTCCAAAGCGGTTTAGCGGTTTGCGACATTGCTTTGGCCGTCAATGACCGTTATAAAGATGCCACAGGGCAATGGGTCGATCGAGCAACGTATGTGGATGTGACCCTTTGGGCACGTTTGGCAGAGGTTGCCGGCGAATACTTGCATAAAGGCTCGCCCGTGTTTGTCGAAGGTCGATTGCAGCTGGATAGCTGGGATACGCCGGATGGGCAAAAGCGCTCAAAACTCAAAGTCGTTTGTGAAAAAATGCAATTACTCGGCGGTCGTGGTGGTTCCGATGGTAGCCCTGGTGGTAGTTATGGTGCGGGGAGTCAAGGTGGTAACGCCGTGGCTTCTGGTGCGCCGCCGTATCGTCGGGGTGGTGCCGATTCGAATGGTGGTTGGAGTAACGGAAGTTCCCATGCGAATGGTACTTCACGTCCACGTCCCGGCTATGCTCCCGATTCACGGGATGGTGTAGGTGGTGGACCGAGTGGTCCTGTGGACAACGTGGATGGTGTAGGTGGGGGTGGCGATTTTGGCGATCCTGGATATGAGCCCTCCGCAGATGATATTCCGTTTTAGTCCTAGAAACGGTATGGAATGTGAGTTCCGCCCGTTTTCTATGGGCCGTTTGAGTGGCCCGAATCGCGTTGCCTAAGGTCAGGTACCGAGTCGTGTTGGCCTGTGGCCGGATTCTCCCGTGGGGAGAGATGGTTTCTGGAAGGTAAGACACGATTTTGCCGAGAGGTCGGTTATTTTACCGAGGTACGGGTGGAGAGTGGGAGAGTGACGAGACCAAGATCACGAGTGTTTTAGATGGTTACCGTGAAACGTTTACCATCTACTTTCAAAATAGAGTGGATACGGTTATAAAAGGCGTTAGAAAATTCGCCGGAGGGATAAAAGTCATGGTGGAAACGAAATCAGTGAAGAAGCGTCGGCATCAGCACAATCGCTTGCCGATTGGTCCGCAAGGAGGCGTTCAGCTCCTTTTGGTTGCGGAGATTGATAATTTGGGTAAACCTGGGGATGTTGTCGAAGTTAAGCCAGGTTATGCACGGAACTATTTAGTGCCGCAGGGGCTTGCCGTAGTTGCGAGTGATCATCACAAGCGGATGGTCGAGAAGCATAAAGCACAGTTGGTGGAGATTCACAAGGCCAAGTTGGCTGGTATTCGAGCACTGGCAGAACAGATTGGTCAGTTGAGCATTACGATTGAAGCGAATGCGAATGAAGAAGGCCATCTGTATGGTAGTGTTGGGGCACCGGAAGTTACCGTGGCGTTGCATGCGGCAAATTTTGGTTCAATCGCGGAAGATATGGTGCGTCTCCAAGGTCCACTGAAGGAACTTGGTATGTACACGGTGAAAGTCAACTTCGGTCACGATATTGTCTCTGATCTCAAAGTTTGGGTCGTTCAGCCCACGACGGCGATTGATTAGTGGTAAAATTCCATCTTTGGATGTTCCGTACCTATTTCGTTGACATGGTGTGTTTCCGTTACGTTTTTTGAAAATCGCTCGGTTGGGTTTCGACCCGTCACTTTTTCGACCGCAATGGGTATGATTCCGTCTCCGCTCGCCTGTGCTATAAGTGGGTGGAGTACGGTGTTTGTTCTGCGCAAATCGAATCGATAACCACCACATGGAAAATGAACTGATTGTGTTGCTGTTTCTTGATTGCGGGCGAACCAGCAAAGAAGCGTACGGTCTT
>JAQVKF010000136.1 GCA_028694795.1 Thermoguttaceae bacterium
ATTTTGGATTAGCTGATCAATTTTTTCCAGCAATGGAAGTGTCATCGTGTCGATCTTGGGAAGCACGAGCAATCGATACCGCGTCGCATTGGGAAAGACGATTTCTCCGTTTTCCACCATGGCCAATTTCACAAACGTGTCCGGATCACAACCATCGAAACGGTATCCACGCTGATCTCGTAGCGTTCCGTCCCCCGACAGAGCCGATCGCGGCGGAGTGAAAACTTGCGGTGCCCCCTCTGGAACGAGATATAACAGATCGACAACCGCGTTCCCCTGACGCAGCAGATGTTGGCATCGCGACAAATAGGTATGATATCCGAGGCTTAACGGCCACCACGTTTGCGTTCGTTCCCAATGGGAACCATAATGTCCCATCGAAAAGCCTGGATATTTGTCCAGATACGGTTGATGTTGATAACGATGGAAGGTCAGACGATTAATCCCCGCGCAAAACGCCCAATCGGTTCGTAATTTCATTGATTTTGGGTTGTTTTGCCACTGATCGCCACCGGACGTGAACGCCTCGGCGCCCACGATCGGTTTGCCATGCGTATGAGCAATCGACGCCGCTTCCCAACAGCTAAAAACGGTATCGAACGTATTGGCCCAAAATTCACACATCGGCACATCGGCGACCGCCCCAAAGGTCATATCACAGCACGGCATCATATCGTAAAACTCAAGCGAAAGTTGTAGTCCATGTTGTCGAGCCACGTCGCGCAGATATCCGACGTAGTTCTCCAGAATCAATTCCTGAGCTGTTTGCCGCACATCCCATAGGAAACGTTCGGTCTGTTCGACTGATTGGACCACACGACCGGTATACGCCGGAAGCCATGGATACGGATCATATCCGCGACGTTTGGCAAATTCCCGTAAAAAAATGGGCGAATAGTTTTGCGGTCCCATTTCCCAGCTGTCGATATGAACACAACACCATCCAGCCTTTCCATCGGTCTGACGCTTTCCAACGGCTTTGAGCAGCTTTTCTGTATAGTTGGCGATATGGATATCGAAAGCGTCCCGATCCATTTTGGAACTTTCAAGTCCCATTCCCGGAGCGGGTGCGGGACGTGTATTCGCGCCGGTCGAAGCGGCCGCAAAACGCAGAATCGTCCATTCCCCCTCGGGAATATTCCACGTCAACCGTCCATCAGTGTCCATATATTCCGTAATATCGCGGATTTGTGACGGATCAATCGTCTGGTTGGCTGGAAGCTCTGGAAAATGAGCTGGTGCTGGAAGTCGAGGTTTCACCCCCGGAGCGGAGGAGTATGGAGCACGAATATAATCCGCTTTTTCATCGATATTTTCGATCATCGCGTGGCCGGCAGGAGTGGGAAAAGCGAGCACACACACATCACGAAAAAACTCTTTTCGGGCTTTTTCCTGATTCGGAGGCAACGTTCCTTCGCCGAAGAAGGGGGTTCGCGGTTGCGGCGTCGGCAACATTTCATCCATTGCAACGGGCCCACGCACGTTTCGTTCGGCGGCAACCAAATGCCACATGGAGAGTTCGGGCGTAATCCATGGTCCGCCGCTTCCCGCCCAGCCTGGTCCGGAAAGTAGCGTCATCTGTAACCCGCAGCGTTCCGCCTCACGAACGACATGGACAAACAGTTCCTGCCACGTCTCGCTCATAAAATCGACCGGGCCGCGCGGAACCCCATTATTGACTTCCATCATGATAAAACCGCCGATGCTCTGATCTCGCATGGCCTCGAAATCAGCGGTAATGCCCTCTCGCGTCAGATTACCGTCCATAATCACCCAGTAAACCCACGGTCTAGCGGCGTCTGGCGGCGAGAGAAATTCCGCGGCGATCACCGGTTTACCCACATCTCCCGCCTCTGCATGACACAAACTTGTTGACGTCAGACTCGTCGCGGTGTGGTTTGCCAGCAGATTCCATAACGTGATCACGCATAGCAGGCATAATGTACGGATGATCCGTGATCCATGCCGTTTGAGGATTTTCCCATGGGTGCGCGGATACGACAATATGGGTGGTATGCTGGTTGTTTTCCATTTGCTCCACAAAACGGGAGCTGTCCAGCTGTCAAAAATCAGGAGCCGTGTGTTCATTGTCATATCTCCGCATTCAATCCGCTTCTATCCCATATTCTTGATTGTAGTTCTCAAGCGTAGTGGTTTCAACATGCGAAATTTCGGCAAATTTTCGACGAATCCTGTCAGCGGCAACACGCGGCCCGACCGCCCATAAGGCTGGGGGTGGTAAAAAACACCTTGCGATCGCTTAAAATCTGAAAAATTGCTCAACGAAAATCGGCATAAAGATTTCTTCCGCTAAAGATTTCGATCATTTCCTGACGTAAACTTTTAGTAATGTTCAAACGTTCTGTAGGTGGAAGTTCGTACACGTCTGTTTTGAACAGATAATTTTGAAGATCAATATCTTTAATCAGCATTTTCGTATGGAAGAGATTGCAATCATAAACATTAATATCAACCGTGTCGTAACGTCGCAGTGTTTCCGCGGCGATGTATTCCTGGATACTCGTCATCCGATGGTCCATAAAGAGCTTTTGTCCGCTGACATCGCGAGTGAATCCACGTACACGATAATCCATGGTAATAATATCGCTATCGAAACTGCCGATCAAATAGTCGAGCGTGGACAGCGGCGTAATGGTTCCACAAGTCGCGACTTCGATATCGACACGAAACGTGGCCAAACAGGTGTCCGGATGATATTCGGGATAAGTGTGAACGGTGACATGACTTTTGTCGAGATGCGCAAGCACGGTATCTGGGTGCGGCAATCCACGAACGACTGGAATTTTATTGTGTTCGCCCAGTAGAATTGTCACGCTGGCTCCTTGCGGATCGTAATCTTGTTTGGAGATATGAAGAATTTTCGCCCCGATCATTTCCGTCACATGGGTTAAAATATTGGTTAAGCGTTCGGAATTATACTGTTCATCGATATACGCGATATAATCCTGCTGCTCACGGGGCGTTTTGGCGTAACAAACACCATAAATATTGAAGCTAAGCACTTTGGTCAAATTGTTGAACCCATGCAATTTTAATTTATCCATATCACTCATCTACAGCACCTCTTATCGATCTCATCTGAAGGTTCAACACGACCGGTGGATTTCACACCGTTGCCCCGTCTACGACATATACCTACACTTCCAACATACCCTGATTCCCCCAATATATCAATCGCTGTTGACATAATCGATATCGTTCTTTTGAGCGTTCTCCGCGAACGATTTCGCCGGCGTCCGAATTGTCAGAACTTCGCACTTGTCAAACGCGCCACCCTGGATATTCGTCACACTGCTCGGAATCGTCGCAGAAGTCAAATTTCCACAATACATAAACGTACTACTCTCGATATTCGTCACACCGCCCGGAATCTCAATCGACTTCAGTCCTTTACAGTCGCCAAAAGCCATGACGCCAATTTTCGTGACGCTGTCGGGAATCGTCACTGACGTCAGATACACGCAACCCCAAAACGCCCCATCTCCGATAGTCATACCCCCGTCAGGAATCGTATATGTGGCGTCGTCTTTGCCATTAGGGTAAGTATGCGATGTTTTGCCATCCCGTGCTGGCAACACACCATCCACACTTTGGTACGTTGGATTGCCGGAAGACACCTCGATTTGATTTAAGTTGACACATCCACTAATACGTTCTCCTCGATCGTTGTGACACTTTCGGGAATTGTCACAGAAGTCAAATTTCCACAATATTGAAAAGCTTTATCTCCAATACTGGTTACGGGCAGTCCCTTAATTTGAGATGGAATGGTTACGTCACCTTCTCGTACCTTCGTTTGAGTAATGGTAATTTCCCCATTCCATTGATTGTACTCAAAATCACTCGCAGGATTCGAAGGTTTAGGAACTGTCGCCGCTATTTCTGGAGTCCTTTCCGGCTCGGTCGCGTTTTCGCCATTGGAAAACGCACTGTATTCGGATAGCTCAAAGCACCAAGCAAGAGCGGGAGTGGAGATGACAAGAAACGCGACGCCGATGATTATCCCATGGATCATGTTTTTTCCCATACACGATATCATTGGCATGATGGCGTCGTAATGCCCCGAAAAACGAGCCTTTTGAGGCCGAAACGCCACGAATGGCGACCATGTTCTACATGAATCTCGATGTAAATTTCGATGTAGAACTGTATCTTGCTGTTTCGTTCCACATTTCGGACAAAAAAACATTATTTTTCTCCCTGGCTAAATTGGACTCGCCGCCTATTTCATTTCGGTTGAGAATGTGGGGTATCTGAACTTGGCCCAAATAGTTCCTACAATGAGAAATTACGTATGGAAGCACAAAAATCCAATGGAACATGTATCTCCTTCGAGCCTATTCGATTGTATGAAATATCGCGACCGAATACAAGGTGCTATGGGGATACCCAAAAAATGATGGATAAAAGTGGAGGGCGAGAGAAATTTGTTTGCAGCACCGGTTGTGATCCCTTATAATGGCGTTGTCGATCGGGGCTTTTTATCTTATTCGGAAACAGGGAGGTGTTCCATGCAAACGCATGCAGGCGGATCGGAACATTTTGTGAGATCGTGTCAACTACGCTCGAAACCGGGAAGTCGTCCATCACCAGATCATCTGCCGTCGCATATCGAACACGCGGCGGAATTTATCGAAATGACCGGACGAACGCTGTTTCGATGCACCGATAATCTGAGCGAAATGCTCGACGGCGAACCCACGCCCCATGGAAATACGCTTTCCGGCATCACGGACGAAAGTATCGTGCGCATCAATCGACAAGGCGATATCGAGGTCCGACGCCCGGACGGTTGGGAACTTGTGGGCGGTTTGCTCGGTGAATTTGAGCAAAAAGTGCGAGAAATCACCGGATTCAATTGGGCAACCACTCATGCGACCGCCGGGGACGATGATTAAATCTTTTTACCTCCCTCCTGGCCCGCCACGCGGACAGTCGGGTTGGAGTGGGCTATGTCGCAAAATATTGGACAGCCGATTCGCACGACGAGCTTGCAGGCCGATTCAACCTTTTTAACTGACATTGGTGCTTTTTGCCTCCCTCCTGGCCCGCCACGCGGACAGTCGGGTTGGAGTGGGCTATGTCGCAAAATATTGGACAGCCGATTCGCACGACGAGCTTGCAGGTCGATTCAACCTTTTTAACTGACATTGGTGCTTTTTGCCTCCCTCCTAGCCCGCTACGCGGACAGTCGGGTTGGAGTGGGCTATGTCGCAAAATATTGGACAGCCGATTCGCACGACGAGCTTGCGGACTGCATCGACCTGTTTTACAACCTTTTTCATATTCAGCATCATACAGATAAGGAACAAGGATCACGAAATATGAATTTTTTCCGGACATTTCGAGTTCTGCAATACAAAACGAGCGTTGCCGCGGTGACCATTTTGATGGGATTTACAGCCATTGCCGCCATGGCAGCATGGGGATATGCGGAAGATGACAAGACCGTCTCCACGCAAACGGCAGTCCGTGCCGCAACCTCTGTGGATTTAGCGGATTCCGCTCAAACGGAAACCTCCGTAGCGGTTCCAGGCGACGGCGGATACGTTTTCTCCTATTTTCACAACAATGGTGAAGATGGTTTATTGCTGGCGACCAGTCGTGACGCTCGCCATTGGACGCCGGTCGATGCGGGCAAACCGATCATGGCTCCCATGGTTGGTAACACGAAGCTCGTGCGGGATCCGAGCATCGCACAGGGACCGGATGGCGTTTTCCATATGGTCTGGACCGTCTCATGGACGGATAGTGGATTCGGATACGCTTCCTCCAAAGATCTGATCCATTGGTCCGAACAACGCTTTATTCCGGTGATGAACTACGAGCGGCATAGCCGAAACACTTGGGCGCCAGAGATTTTTTACGACGCTCCGAGCGACACATTCTACATTTTCTGGTCCTCGACGATCCCTGGACGCTTCCCAGAGACAGCAAATAGTTCTGAGGACACGTACAACCATCGTGTCTATTACACCAAAACGAAAGATTTTGAGACATTTACTCCTACATGGCTCTATTTCGATCCAGGGCACAATGTGATTGACGCCTTTTTAGTGCGTCAGGCTGATCAATACTTGCTGCTTTATAAGGACGAAACACTCCATCCGGAACGTAAAACGCTCCACGTGGCCTCCAGCCAATCGCCCGACGGTCCATTTCGCCCAACGGGTGTGCAAATATCCGATCAGAATTGGGTTGAAGGACCAGCCGCAATCCAGCTCGGAAACGAAACCGCCCCCTTTCTTATCGTGTTCGATTGTTACGCAAAACATCGTTATGCGGGATATTTAACGAATGATTTCCGAACGTTTGCGCCCGTTGAAGACGTTGAATTTCCAAGCGATATGCGACATGGAACGATCATTCGCGTCAACGAGACGGTACTGCAAGGGTTACTTCAATATGGCACCCCATGAACGGACACTGCTCACTGTGTCATTTTGGATATCATACGATCATGGATACACATTACAGTGTGCTTTTATACAGTATACGATGAATGCGAGGGAGGTAAAAAGGGCCTCGGAAATGAATATGCTGGCGAACCCACACGACGTGTTGTGAAAGTCAGCATGTTTATTCGGTGGCCATCGATACCGTGTGTACGATCCAACGGTGACCATCGAAGGTCGAAAGTAGTTCCGGCTTCTTCACTGACGTCGTTCCAAGCAGCATTACGGAGTGTCATGTCTCCTAAACGCGATCTTTGGAAAAGTCCAATCCGCCCCCTGCGAAAAGATTACGTCCACCCCGACGCGATTGACGGTGGTTAGTTTTTCTTCGATATTTCGGGTAAAATCGGCCGCCAACTGTTGACAGAGCCTGAATACAACGAAATACTGAACGAATGTCTGATTCCAGCGGAGTCACATGCGTTATCGCCCCCACGGGTCAAGATCGGATGTGAGCCGAAATTTCCCATGCCGCCTCGGTAGCGCGGCGTTCGGTGATAGTGCGGCGTTCTGAACAAACGCTCGATATTCCATTACATTTTAAATTTGCCTTTGCGGTCATGGCCGCGCACTCATGCCGTTCACGATAGTTTGTGCCATTTGGTATGAAATTCATCATGGCAATTGACGTTTTCGTCCACTCTGTAGAGAATCATTCTCATTGGAAACAAAATTATACGGTTGAGTAATCAACAGATAAATAGCAGGATAACAGGAATGGAGGATGTTTTATGTTACCAAAATTAGAATGGTGGCGGATGGCTGGTCGTACGGTAATTGGTGGTTGTGTGACGCTGTTGGCGTTGACGACCGGTACATGGGCCGTGGCGGCAGATACATCAGATGCGGCAAAAGAAACGAAAAAAGCTCAAGTCGCCTTTCCAGAGATCGCGGAAGAATCGCAAGACGTGCTGCCAACGCCTCCTGCGGGTAAAACATGGAAACTTGTTTGGCATGATGAGTTTGACGGGACGCAAATCGACACGAAAAAATGGGAAATGCCCGAAAATCCACGTCGCGATGGATTTTGGTCGCCTCACGCGTTCGAACTCGACGGTCAAGGCAATCTCGTGATGAAGGTCTTTCAAGACGAAAAGGGACAATTCGTGGATGGTTGTCTGCGCAGCCGAGGAAAATACGAGAAAGCGAAAGGATATTTCATCGCACGGATGAAAATGCACAGCGAGGTCGGTCATTGGTCGGCGTTTTGGCTGTACAATGCGTGTGAGGGAGCCTTGGGCGAGGGCAGCCGGAATGGTGCGGAGATCGATATCATGGAAAAACCGTGGCTCGATGAACGTGTTAATTTCGCCATCCATTGGGACGGTTACGGTCCCGAACATCGTTCTGCCGCCCATGAGGCGAAAGTACCAGATGTTATGGAAGGTTTCCATACTTTCGGTTTGTGGTGGAGCGACGATGCATATATATTTTACATCGACGGCAAGGAAATGTGGCGAACGACGGCGGACGGCATTTGTGAAGAACCGCTCTATCTAAAAATTTCGGACGAGATTGGTAATTGGGCGGGTGATATCAAAAAAGCCAAACTGCCTGATGCGAATTTGATTGATTATGTCCGTGTCTACGATCTATCCGAGTAACGCGAACTGATGGGCGGAAGGTCCCTTGCCGCTTCGAGTTGTCGTTACCGCAACGCAGGGGCGACGGCAACGCGCCGCCCCGAGTGCTCGCTGTCCACTATACGGCAATGGAGTGAGCCTGCCTGCAAAATCCGTTCATGTGGTCCCTGAGTCGCAATGAGCGTTCCCGCGAATGCTGGGACAAAACGTTCAAAATGATGGTGATATATCCCAAGAGTGTCATAACAACTCAATGTAGAAGCGTACAATGAAAGTAGGCCGAGCGTTCATATTACGGATAAATATAAGGAGTACCCAGGGCGTGTTCACACAAGTTGCCACCTCAATAGGAGCGACTTGTGTGAGCACCCCCCAAAGGTGGAATGTAGAATGCCCCTGCCATTTGGGACTTTGCTCCGTGATAAACGTCAGCGAGGTGAATAAAAAGCGACCTTTTCGACTTTCTCAAATCTCAATTTGATCGTCCAACAGGTATAGACAGAAAAAATAAGCGGCGACAATCGATAAACATAAATCGGCTATCGTACTCCGAGCGAGGTATCGGTCTAACGTTTTGACGCGATTTTCGAAAATTTCCACGGTTTTCCCTATTTCAATTGAATAATTCCATCTGATTGAATGTGTCTCGACATCCGATTCGATATAAATATACAGCATTCCACAATTTCAATGGGGATGATGCAAGAAACGGCCAATCGGCCAAAAGACCGTACAATCGCAAAGTTTTTCGCTTTTGTGGTCAGCTTAGGTAGAGACTTCGACGGGCACCATCAGGTCACGTTTTGGATATTGTGCTGTGTTTAGTATTTTCAAGATCAAGATTGTTTAGTATTTTCAAGACCAGGATATTGGCAAGAACTTTCGCTTCAGACAAAATAACCGCAGCCAGTCAACAAACCAACAGACGCCTCACTCAAAATAGACACACACCGAACACGGCTCACACAAAATGCACCGCCCAGAGAAATAGCGGGCGGTGTTTTTTTGAACGCCCAGAATTCTGAGACGCAACACGCTCATTATCAATACGAATGAGGTTTTACTGATTTTTTAAATTTGGTGTAAAACCTACCCATTCTGACGAGTAATCGGAATCCCGGCGATGTTGCCGCCATGCCGCAATTCCATTCAGTTCAGAACAACCGAATCACGCTGGAATTAAAACCTTGACATATGCCGTATTCTCTGCTCAGGAGACATCAGAACATTGTCGTTTCCTATAGGGGGGTGTTTTTATTCCTTATCCCTATGCGGCGATCTTTTCCCGTCGATACCCGTGAAACAGACCTCCCAGAAAAGGAATCTCCATGATCCGCCCCTTGGCATCCTGTTCATAAGGTTTGACCATTTTGCCGCCAAGTCCGGCGTGAGGGCGATTTTTCAGTTTTCGTCCTTCAAGATACTCAAAATAGATCAGGCATGTAGCTCATTGAGCGCATACTGGCGATGTTGGCCGTTTTTGCGGCCACCTGCCGCAAAAACAATGTGAATTTCCGCCGTTGGCTTGAAGACGCCCTCGGCAAACTTGATAACGTCCGAGAAATTGCGCACATTTTAAAGGCCGGTACTTGAAAATGGCCTGTTTTCTGATTGATTACGTTTAACCACAAACCTAATCAAAGGAAGGAAAACAGGCCATGGAAAATGTAGCGCAAGAAAATGAAAAGGCAATCCCCGGAGGGATCAAAATTGACGAAAAAGGGATTCGGGATCATCTTGACGGTTTGGTTCGGCAGTCGGTGGAGGATACGCTCAATGCGTTGCTGAATGCGGAAGCGGATGAGATATGCAATGCCTCACGATATCAGCGCAGTCCGGATCGGCAGGATACGCGTGCCGGCAGTTACTCGCGGAAACTGCTGACGAAAGCCGGAGAGGTGGAACTCAAAATTCCCCGTTTGCGAACATTGCCGTTTGAAACGCAAATCATTGAGCGGTACAAGACGAAACAAAGCAGTGTCGAGGAAGCGTTGATTGAGATGTATCTGGCGGGCGTTTCGGTTCGACGAGTCGAGGATATTACGGAAGCATTGTGGGGCGCGAAGGTCAGTTCCAGCACGGTCAGCGACCTCAATCAAAAGATTTACGGAAAGATTGAGGAATGGCGCAAGCAGCCGATCACGGGCGAACATCCGTATGTTTTTGTTGATGGAGTGTACTTGAAACGCAGCGGGGCGGCGAGGTTCAGACTGTGTCCGTGCTGGTGGCCGTCGGCGTCAACGAGGAAGGGTATCGGGAGATTCTCGGCGTCGCGGAAGGCAGTCGGGAAGACAAGGAATCATGGAGCAATTTCCTGCGGTATCTGAAGGAACGCGGACTCAAAGGAGTGAGGCTGATCGTTTCGGATAAATGCTTGGGATTGTATGAGATCATCGGAGATTTCTTTCCGGAGGCGAAATGGCAGCGATGCATCGTTCATTGGTATCGGAATGCGTTTACCATGTGCCCGTGGAAGCATATCCGTGAGGTCGTCGCCATGCTCAAAGCGATTCATGCTCAGGAAGATAAAGAGGCCGCCAGACAAAAGGCTGCATTGGTCGCAGAAAAATTACGAAATATGAAATTGGATAAGGTCGCCGATTTCGTCGAAAAATCGGTTGATGAAACGCTTTCCTACATGGATTTCCCGTATGAACATTGGAGCCGATTACGGACAAACAACGGCCTCGAACGCATCATGAAGGAGATTCGCCGGCGTACTCGCGTCGTTGGTAGTTTCCCGGACGGCTACTCAGCGATGATGCTGGTGGGGGCACGTCTCCGGCATATTTCGACGACAAAATGGGGTACAAGACAGTACATGAACACTTGCAAACTTTATGAAGAAGGTGTAATGTAAAGAAAGCGGCTTCGCCTCCGCAAACCGACCTGCTCCTCCGGAGCTTTTTGGTCGGTCGGTTTGCTTCGGTTGCGCCAAGTCATGTTCGATTTCTGTAATCGGTCAGAAACAAATGTGCGCAAAATATCGGACACTACCGCAAACTTTCGACGACACCAGCCGCCGAGCTTGATTCGCTTCTGCCTCATCAATCGCATGGTGCTGACTGATCGCTTACCTTCGTATCCAAGGTATTCTGCCGATTTAGAGCCCCATTGGAGGATATAGAGAATAATCGCAGCGCAGTATCACAATTTAATTAAACGTTCCCCAATGACCG
>JAQVKF010000305.1 GCA_028694795.1 Thermoguttaceae bacterium
AACATAGCAGCCGTATCCGCGAAATCGCTCAGAAAGCCGGAGTTAGCTACGACGGCCATCTCCTTTACTGTTCCGGTACGTTTTATCCGGACGCCAAAAAAATCCGAAAAGCCGCATGGCTCATCGTCACCACTTTCGAAAAGAGCGAGGAATAACCACACTTCCCCCCCGCGTGACGGTTTAACTCCGCCGTCACGCAGCTCCACCGGTTCCCGTAAAACCGGTGGAACGTACTCATGAGGCGGACGTGGACATACCGTCCGCGAGGAACGGATGAGTGGTTTGACACACGTAACAACGGATCGGGTCGGACGCCGATCTGTCACCTCCGTTCCGACTTTTTCAAGGAGAACGCACATGGAAGAAGCTCTTTGGAATGCGTATGGTGAGAATCGCAGCGTAGACAATCGAAACGCTTTGATGGCATTTTATTGGCCGTTCGTCCAAAAAGCGGTGCGAATGCTCGCGTTTCGAGCACGCATACCAGTGACATACCACGATGCATTGCTATCCGATTGCGTTTTGAGATTGTTACGCGCCGTGGAACTTTACGAACCGGAAAGACATGTCAAATTCACCGTGTTTTGCACGAATGGTATTCGATATGAGGTGTTGGAACACCAAAGAAGAACACTGAAAAAGCAAAAGCGGATCGAATCCAGTATCGAATCCGGTTTGGATCTTTCCGAATCCAGAGGCGAAAGAGTTTGCGTGGCCAATCCAGAAGACGCGATTCGGAAAAAGGAATTTTGGGACGCCGTGGCCGAGCCGTTATCCGAATCCGAGCGACGCCTTTTGAGGTTGTTGTATGAGTGCTGGCAGACTTATCGGCAAGCGGGCAAAACACTTGGCATCAGTGGCAGCACGGTTGGTCACACGCACGCACAAATCCTACAACGGTTGCGGACGAAATTTTCCTACGAACAGCTTAGAGAAATTGTTTTGGATTAACCTGATAGGTTCCTATTTTAGAAAGGAAAGAAGGAAACATGACAAGACCTTTTACGGTTGACCGTGAGAAAGTGTTTCGGCTGTTTGAAAGCGGCTGGAGCCGAAAGAGCATCGCTCAGGAACTCCAATGCTCCATCACGACGGTCAAGAAAATTACCCTCGGTATGGAGACGGCGGAGATGGCCGCTCGCAAAATTCGCGATGCGGAAATCCTCCGACTGGCGAAAGACGGTTGGTCGGATTCACAAATCGCGAAACAATTTCGACTTTCCAAGCATACCGTTTTGGAGATTCGTCGGCAACGCAAATGCTTCCGAAAGCGATTGTCAACACGCAAAGCGGTGTGTCCGGATCGCGACCGTGTACTGGAAGCGGCGTCCAAGGGGCTTCGGACGCTTCAGGAGATCGCGGACGAAACGGGAAAAGCAGTTTCGTTCGTCGCCTATACGCTGCGGGTATTTCACGTTCCCTATCGTCGCAAGTCGAACCATCCGACGTACCAGCCGACGCAACAGCTCGTTCACATTCCGTCCGAAAATCCGCGGTATCCCGGGTTCGAGCTGGAAGCGGACATGGTGGAACAGTTACAAAAGATTCGCCGGCGTCAGCAGCGGATGATGGCACGCGGGGAGATATGAAGTTGAAACACAATGCGAGGGTAAGAAAATGGATTGGCATAGTGGAAAAACGCTGGGCGGGCACACACGCTGATTATTTTTTTGCGATCGACAAAAACAAGTGTCCAGTTTGACTAGACAGAATAACAGGTATTCATCATGGATGGAACGACGCTTCGAGATTGCGGCACGACGCACCACGCAGCCATCGGCGGCGACGCGAAAGACGGTGAGGCGGTGCATACCAACGCGATGGATTGCGACGCGGGTGATATCGTGACATGGTTCAACCGTTTGATTCGCTGGCATCCCGACGTGTTACGCGAAGCGTCCGAGCAATACGAGCGGCAGATTTTGCACAACATTCAAACGATCCTCGGCCATGGCGACTCGCAATCAACCAACGCCAACACGGATCCAAATTCACTCCAACATTTGATGAAGGGAAAACAGAAAGATGTTTCAAAAGACTCTCACTCAAGAAGAATGGCAGCGTCTCACGGAATCGCAGAATCGGACCACCATGGCGATAGGTGATCTCGACGAAACGGTGGACGGATTGGGCGCGATCGCTCGCGGGATCCAGGAATCCGCGGGCGTGATCACGGATCAAGCCGAGACGGCGAACCACTCGCTGGATCAGTTGAATCAACACCTGGAAAAGCAAAACGAAATGCTCGCGGAAATGAAAGAAATCCTGTCCAAGATTCAAATAGGTTCGCAGGGATGGATCGGCATGGGGAGCGAAGTTCACGACTTGCGACTGGTCGTGGAAAAACAGTTACGACCGCCGACGCGAGAAACGATAGCCAAAACGCTTTCGGAAAAGATCGAAATCGTGTTTCAAAAGATGCAAAAGCATCATGAAACGCCGCGTTACAGTGGCCTGACGGTCCATCTGGCGAACGGCTTGCTCTCGTGGGACGCCGAGGCGATGGAATCACTTCCGATGGCACAACTGGACGCGCTCGATCAGCATTGCGACGCCCTGATCCGCACCATGGAGCTGTGCGAGTAGTCTTTGCGGATGGATGGCCGAGTGGCTGAAGGCGACGGTTTGGAGAACCGTT
>JAQVKF010000007.1 GCA_028694795.1 Thermoguttaceae bacterium
AAAGGGAACGTCGGAGCCGTGGCGAATTTTTTGGGAATCACTTTCGTGTCAGATAGATCAAAGCACGAAAGATTACCAGAGTATGGGACATTTATCCAATATATTCAAGGAAGTCGAATCCGGGTTAAAAGAGGTAAAGTAGCAATGAACATTGACGAATTTATAAGCACCTATGGTTTTTATCGACATCGTCCTCAAATAGAACCCGCGTTTCGAGACGGAAAAAATATCAACGGATGTTTACCGCTGGACATATATTCATCTAATGTTCTGGAAACTCTTCAGGACCAAGCGGTCGAATTTGGTACGCTTTGGGAATCAGGCGATATGCCAGTTTTGCGATATAATGAGGCGTATCGTCAATGGCGAGATCAGCGTATTATGGAATGTGAAGCGATACGTAATGAACGGATCACCTGTACACTTCCATGGCAAGTTCTAAAATATATTCCATCGCAAATGAAGCGATCGATACGTCTTTATTGGTCGCAAGGTCAATTAGGTTCGTGCATGGGGCACGCGGACGCTTTCGCGCATCATTCGGCGACATTACAGGCGATTGCGTATGGTTCACCATTGATTTATTCGTCGATCAATCCGGTTGTCACGTGGGCGATTACAAAGGGAGGTTCGACATGGGGCGGGCAGAGTGTTTCGGAAATGGCCGCTGGAGCGAACCGATTAGGGCATTTTACGGAGGAAATGGTCGGCGAGGACAATCAGCGTATTCCGAAAAACTATCGAAATTATGAAGACGAAGCGAAACGATATCAGTCGTCTGTATTATTTCTTGATTTTTCCGGTGAAGAGCTTGTCGAGGAGATATTTGCGTGTTGTCAAGCTGGACAATCGATAGCGATGGGCAATTCGACTGCGGTGAGTGGTTCGCAACTTGACGAAAATGGCGTGAAGGTAGCGGTACTTTCAGGTCGTTGGGCACATGCGACGCATTTTACATCTTACAGGCGTACTGGTGGCAAAGAGTACATTGGTTGGGTGAATTCGCACGGCGATATTTATTCGAGCAGTGACGAGGAAGATCCTGGCGATATGTGTTGGATGGACAAAAAAAAAGCGATAGAATTTTGTAGCACTATTCCACAATACGGAGCACCGTATGTGGTGTTTCCAGAAGCTCCATATCATACGACGGACTACACGTTATACGTCAAGTATCAAATTCCATGGCCTAAGCACTGGAGGTTTTAATATGCGTCGTATTTGTTCATTAGTGTTTATATCTACAGCATGTCTTGTGATCCCTGCGGCGCAAGCGTTCCCTGATATTGAGTTGCTTCAAGGCATCGAAAAATTGGGGATTATTGGAATTTTGTCGGGGGTAATTTTTTGTTTATTGGTGGATCGGCGGCAAATTTTGACGCAATGTGCGGAACGCGTTGAAGCGTTGGAGTCTCGTATGAGCCAGTTGGAGTCTTCGATTGCGAAAGAAAATGAAACCATGATTTTACACTTGAGTCAGATATCCGAAACGCTAAGTGACATTCGTGACGGACAAGAGCGAAATTTTTCGCGGATGTGGGAGTGGGGGATTCTTCGAAATCCACAAGAAGCGGCATAATCTTTGCGATATCAATTCACCCGTCAGTTCGTCTTGTTTTGTCTTGTCAGCTCATCTTGTTTTTCGCAAATTTTATGGTTCGTGAGCAATTAAGTGAGATTGACTGCCGGATTCGATGTTCGGTACAAAGGAAATGTACGTCCTACGAGCCATTCCGAAGAAGGCGACTGCTTATCCGTTATCATGTTCAAATGAACACTCCATTCAGTTGTGTTCCTATGTTTGACGCCATTCTCGTTAATTTCTATTTCTTTCCTATTTTATCTCTTTATTCCGCTCTTGGCATTCCGTATAATGGACGGTGTCTTTATCGTGAATTGGCGTTTATATTGCATATATTTCGCTAACGATCATTTAGCGGTAATACCGACCGATGATGCAACATATTCAGAGGTGAGTGATGTCCTATTTGTGGAGCAAACAAATGATCAGACAGTGGATTTTTTGTACATGTTTTTTTTGTACATTATGTGTTGTTTTTTTGGGAGTGTCTTTTAACATGGCGTTCTCGGGCGAATCAATGCCGCTTGTGAATCCTGAACATGCGTCGCGTTTGCCGGAAGCGGTGGACGGTAAAAAAATAGCCTCGCAACTGGGGTGTTGGTTCATGCATTCAGAACAATGTTTTGAACCGAATGGATATCGACCATTTCTTGACACGGTGGCAAGCCGTGGTGCGTTTGATATACTTTGTGCGTCCGCGCGATTGGATAATGCGACTGCCCCGCAAATGGTCGAGATGTTCGATGCGAATACGCGATACGCCGAACAGCGATACGGAGTCCATATGATTTTGGATTTGGATATGCGTATGGCGCGACGCGAATTTGCGAAACGATATCCTCATGCGTTGCAAGAGCGATTGCAACTGGAAGAAAAACCATTACAGCCTGTTGATTCATCCACTAATTTTACATTTACTGCATCTGAATTAACAGATCATTATACAGGGGATTATCCGTACACTGTGCAAGGGGCTCGTTTGGTGCGAGTGTGGAGTTATCAAAAAGATTCCAACGGTATGATTCTCAAAGATTCGGTGCGTGATATTTCATCTTCTGTGGAAATATCCATTTCACAGGCGGATAAAATTGAACTTCGTGTACCTTCGAAGGCCGTCTCAGCTACTTCGCAAGATGGTGATCAAATATATATCTGTGCGTCCGTTGCGTTTTCGTTCTTATATGCCGATGTTTTTGCACCGGAGACGATCCCGTATGAGCAAGCACTGTTACATCAGTATCAAAATGTACAAGCCATTGGAGCGTGGAAAGATGAGTGGGGATTTCCGCCGAGTTTTGATGGAGTTCCCGCGAAAAACGAATACTGGTATTCGGAGGCGATGCGAGCCGCGTACGCGAAGGCTAATTCCACCGCGAAGCGAGTGTCTTCGGATGGTGGCGTGCAAGATTCTGAACGCGATTTGATTGACGATTGTTTGGTGATGTATCGTGCGGATTGGCCGGATGCGAACGAACGTATAGCGATTATTGATGCGTACAATCGTCTCTGTTTTGATCGGCATGTGGAAATTGAAACGCAGTTTTATCGGACGACAAAAGAGGTTTTCGGTTCAGACGCATTGGTTGGCGTCCATTCGACATGGTTCCCCGTGGTCGGTCGTAACGAGTTTAAGAAAAATGGATTGACCTGGTGGGCGGCCCCGCGAGACTACGCTCAAACGGACGAAAGTACCCCGTACTACTGTCGAACTTCGATAGCGAAAAAGACGAATTCGATTTGGTACAATATGTATTATTCGTCGAATCCGGATGATTATGTGGCCGAAACATGGTCGGACGTGTTGGCCGGCGGACGCGTCAATATCCATCCGATTTATCCCACGCCCGAAGGTGTGGCGAACAGTGCCGGTTTTCGAGTAGGCGAAGTTTTAGATACCGGTGTTGATATTGCCATGAGACGTATTCGGATGTTGAATTTTGCGGGGGATGCCCCGTTGTATTCGCCTATTGCTGTGGTTTTTGATCATTTTGGCGTCATGAATTGGGCGAAACCGGAATATGATCAAGTGGGGCAGGCGATTGCCATTTGCGATGCGTTAGCGGCAAAGGGGTACCCTGTGGATCTAATTCCATCCAGTGAAGTGATGACGACTGATTCTGATGGGAAATACCAATGGAAAGAGATCAAAGACGGTCAACTAAAATATGGTGTACAGAAATATTCTGCGGTTCTTTTGGTTACCGAGCCGAACCCCGCTTTGTCGAATATTGTTACGAATCGTCAATCTCTAACGTCGCTTGTTTTAGGCCAATATACCACGGATACCTCCGAAATTTCACGGATTCAAGACGAGATTGTGCAAATCCTTGCATCCCAAAATATTCAGACGCAAACGCCATGGAGCAAGAGTAGTGTATGGAATAGTTCCATTTATCGTCCAGCCCGTCGGGGTATGGCCCGGCTGATTGATGGTACGATACTATGGGTATCTGCCATGGAAAACGCGGGTGGTGATCCGATTTCGATGAATCATGAAGTGGTTGTTTCGCATGACGGACAAACACAGATGTCTATTTCCGCGGAGGTGACAGGCTTGATGGCGATCCGTTTCAACAGTGATGGACAATTGAACATGCTAACCGCGAGTAATTTACGGAAATTTTCAGGAGGCGGCATCGAAATTGACTTGACCGATTGGGATTTTGAGATGGATGTGGCATTGTGGAAAGACACGAATGGTCAATGGCGTGGTGTGTTCCAAGCGAAGGAAAATTCCTTACCGAAAGCTCTTTCGGAAATAACTCACAATTGGCGATTTCTCGCAATGCCACAGTGATGGGGGCCATTTTAATTTCTATGTTGCTGGAATGGTCCAGTAAAAAAAATACAAATAGACACTATATACAAGAAAGGGTGAGAATGAGACAAATTTTTTCGGGAGTGATTTCACTACTGATCTTATGGATTGGGTTTGGTATGACAACCACCGCAGAGGCGATTGCGCCAACGGATGTCGAACTTGCGGCGGGGCACGCGTTTGCGTCGGCTAAATTTGATGGTATTCAGGCGACATTTCAGGTGGATAATTCTATTGAGGTGATTGAAAATCACGATCCTGTTATTCAAAATGCCAGTTGGTTGGGAACCATGTGCATTGGAAGCAAGTCATATACACATGGGTTGTTTTGTCACGCTCCGAGCAAGTTGATTGTTCGTACTTCAAAACCTGTTCAAAAATTCACTGCGGATGTGGGTATTGATCGAAATGCATCGACCAATATGGGGGCTGGAAGTGTCCAATTTATCGTTCAGATTGGAGAGGAGGAACTTTTTCATTCCGAAACGATTTCAGGGACACCAGAGGCTATGCCCGTGTCACTCGACATGCGTGGAGTGAAAGAATTTACACTGGCTGTCAATGATTCTGGTAATGGTATTTCCTGTGATCAGGCAGATTGGGCCAATGCCCTGGTGCGGTTTGACGATGGTACGACCGCGTGGCTGGGCGATATGTTGATCACGAATCAGATGGCTGAAGGTCCGGAAATCGCGTTTCCATTTTCATTTGTATACCATGGTGTTCATTCGTCAACCTTTATTAAAGATTGGACGCTTGAACGGGGTGAGGCGGTACATGAAAACGGAAAGATCAAACGTACACTTACGTTTACCGAACCGAATGGAGCGTTGCAAATCTACTGTGATGTGACAGAATATGAGCAATTTCCACATGTGGAATGGGTGTTGCGATTCAAAAATATATCGGATCATGATACGCCGATGATTGAGAATATTTTGCCGCTGGATATTCATTGGGCGCGAGGCGAGGGCAAGGAGTTTTTGCTGCATCACGCGGTCGGTTCGCCAAGCCGTCAAGATGATTATATGCCACTCGAAACCGCGTTAGTTCCGAATATGACCAGGCAAATTGCCACCAGTGGTGGACGTGGTACGGACGAAAATTTTGCCTATTTTAATCTGGAATGTGGACGCGGCGAAGGAGCGATTATTGCGGTGGGTTGGCCGGGACAATGGTCATCATCATGGACACGTGATTCTGAAAAATCGCTGCATGTGACCGCAGGGCAAGAACTTACGCACTTTGTGTTGCATTCCGGTGAGGAAGTGCGTACACCGATGATCGTAGTTCAACCGTGGAAACGTCCGCATTGGATTGACGCACAAAATGTGTGGCGGGGTTGGATGATTGCTCATAATGTGCCACGGATGAATGGTCAAATTGTTGACCATCAAATGGGTGGATGCAGCTCACAGCAATTCCGTGAAATGGCCGCCGCAACCGCCGAAGATCAGAAGCATTTCATTGATCGTTATCTTGAAGAGGGAATTCAGCTCGATTATTGGTGGATGGATGCGGGTTGGTATCCTTGCGGAGCGTCGTGGTTCTCGAAGTTAAGCGGCGAGTGGCCGAAAGTGGGAACATGGAAGCCGGATCCACGTCGTTTTCCAAACGGATTGCGAGAGGTGAACGAATACGCAGAGGAAAAAAATTTGCCCTTAGGGAATGTGGTTTGGTTTGAACCTGAGCGTGTACATCCGGACACGTGGTTGACGAAGAATCATCCTGAATGGGTGCATGGTGGCGCGAATGGCGGTCTTTTGAAGCTGGAAAATCCGGAAGTGCTGAATTGGGCTATCGAAACTTTTGACGGCTTAATTAAGAGTCAAAAAATTCGCCTCTATCGCCAAGATTATAACATCGCACCGCTGGGGTATTGGCGAGCGAACGATTCGGAAGATCGTCAAGGAATTACAGAAATACAGTATGTTACCAATTATTTGAAATACTGGGACACGTTGTTGGAACGGAATCCAGGCCTCCGAATCGACTCATGCGCATCAGGTGGCCGTCGCAACGATCTTGAAACGATGCGACGAGCCGTACCGCTTCATCGAAGCGATTATATTCACGAACCGACAGGCCAACAAATTCACACTTACGGCATCTCGATGTGGATACCTGTATACGGTTCATGCGTGAACCAGTTCAACGATTATGAAATCCGCAGTACGTGGATTCCGTGCATTAATTTGTGCTACGATGTTCGTAAAACCGATTCGGATTATGCCAATCTCAAGAAGAATATTGCGCTTTGGCAGAAGTATCTCACGCCTTATTATTTGGGGGATTACTATCCGCTGACCGATATTTCGACCAGCACGAAGATCTGGGTCGGCTGGCAATTTAACGCTTTGGACGGAAAGAGCGGAGCGATACAAATGTTCCGTCGTCCAGACTCGCACTACACGCAAGGCGAATTTCCACTGTTTGGTTTGGATGCTGAAGCGACTTATACGATCACAGATGTTGATTCCAACGCCACGATGACCGCGACGGGCCGCGAACTGATGGACAAAGGGGTTAAAATCACGATGGAGAATCATCCCTCCGCTGTTTTATATCACTATGAAAAACAGTAAGTGCTGATCAGCGGTCATAGGATGCCCCATTCGAATGAGATTTTCCATTTGAAATGGGGCTTTTGTTTATGATATCATGTGGACATAACTTGTATCAAAAGGATATGTTTATGAAAAACTCTCGATTTAATACAAAAGCATTGTTATCGTTGGTTGTTGTTTTTGTACTTTCGATATGGACTACTGGATGTACAAAAGGATATGCTGCGAATCCGGAGACAATCGTTCAGCAATGGAATTTTGATACGGATTCAGATGCAGAGAGATGGAATACGAGCCATTTAAGCGAGCCGAAGGTATCATTCGGAACATTCAAATCGTTATTTACGGGCCGCGATCCATTCATTGTTTCTCCTCAGTTCGATATCCAACCTAAGCCCGGTTTGATCCTTGAAATTAAAATGCGATCTGAGAGCGATTGGAAAGGTGAACTTTTTTTCACTGGTACCAATGAAGGTGCTTATAATGGTTTCTCACAGGAGAAATCTCAAACATGGGATTTGAATAACGATGGAGAATGGCATACTTATCGTATTTTTCCGAATTGGTTGAGCGAAGAGAAAATCATCAAAATACGAATTGATTTCGGGGTACCCACCGATCAAAATTTTGGGAAAACTGGTATCGAAGTGGATTCCATCCGCATTATTGATCTTGGTTTCTCAAACGCGCCAGAGGTCATTCCAGACTGGACTAAACAACAGATAACGCAAGAGTGGGCTAAGAGTACCGAGGTGACAGGGCATGGTACACGGACCGCGTTTCAAAGTCCCATTTTTAGGTTTGATGCCGACCAATATGGTTCCATTGTTCACTTAGAGATGGAGGCATCCGAGTCATTGCAATCGAATCAGAGTGAATGGGATATTCCCGAAGTACGACATGCCGCGTTACGATTTATCAGCAGCGTTACGGGTGGCGTTTGTGAAAAAATGTTCAAGTGGAATGAGAACGCCTCCGTTTGTAATATCGATTTATCAGACGATGCCAATTGGGGTGGACAGATTTATCAAATAGAACTCGTTTCGGAGGCACCGGAACTGCCGATTCGGAGATTGTGCGTCGCTTCCGAGCCAATGGGGGCTGGATGTTTGGAGGTTCAAAAGGCTTATCCAGAAAATGCGATCAATCGTACGGATGAGTCGATTCCGATTATGGTTGAAATCAAAAATATGGGAGGTTCCGCCATTTGTTTTGATACGTTCGGAGAACTGCAGTCGGAGCACGCGACTTTAGAAAATGATCGGACAGAAATTTTATCGCCATCCAATCATATGACACAGAATGTTGTACTTTTACCATTTGAAACACTCAAAATGAGACTTTTTGTTCATTCGGATCAGGAGGTGAACAAAGAGCCGATTCGGTTTGTGGTACGGGGTACGTGTCCATCGTCCGATATTGTAGGAAATGCGGAATGTGTGCACTGCACATTTGATATTCCTCTCACCGTAACATCATCGCTTCATTTACCGAAAGCGGATTATGTGCCTGAACCACAACCGGTCAAAAGCGAATTTGAGATTGGTGCATTATATTTTCCAGGATGGGCGAAACGTGACGCTTGGGAACGGATTCGTTCGACTTATCCGGAACGCAAACCGGTTTTGGGTTGGTATGACGAAAGTAATCCCGAAGTGGTCGATTGGCAGATCAAATGGGCTACCGAGAACGGCATCCAATTCTTCCTCGTCGATTGGTATTGGAGCCGCGGCAGCCAGCATTTGGACCATTGGATTCAAGCGTTTGAGAAGGCAAAATACAAGTCGTATCTCAAATGGGCGGTCATGTGGGCGAATCACAATGGACCGGGAACGCATAGCGAAGAAGATCAACGAGAAGTGACTCAGTTTTGGATTGATCACTATTTCAAGACGCCGGAATATTACACGATTGATGGAAAACCGGTTGTGATGATTTGGGATCCCAACCAAATGGATCTCGATATCATCGCGATTGAGGCGCAAAAAGGACATACGCTTCAACGTGGCGAAGGAGTTAAAAAATTACTTGATCTGAGTCGAAAGATGGCTATAGATGCCGGATTACCTGGCATTTTCTTCATCACAATGAAATGGCCGGAAGCCTCCACCCGAGCGGAAGATATTCAATGGTTATGTGACGCCGGATTCGATATGACCTCGATTTATCACTTTATGGATCATCGCGGAAAAACGGAAAATAGCTTGCGATTCCCGTTTGATCTCGTTGTGGACGCTTCACTTCCGTATTGGGACTCTCGTGAAAAAACGGGTATTTTGCCATGGCTTCCGAACCTTTCCACTGGTTGGGACTCACGTCCATGGCATGGAGATAAACAAACAGTAATATATGATCGTACACCTGATAAATTCCGCTCTATTTGTGAGCAATTCAAATCATTCGCTAAACAGACCGGGCATCGGCGTGTGCTTTTGGCTCCAGTGAACGAATGGGGTGAAGGTTCGTATATCGAACCCAACGCTGAGTTTGGATTCGAAATGTACGAAACCTTGCGTGATGTGTTTTGCCAAAAGCCGGAGGGCGGTTTTCCACAGAATTACACGCCAGCCGATGTCGGGCTCGGGCCTTACGATCTGCCGCCTCTCCCGGAATCCAAGCAGCCGTCCACATGGGATTTTACCAACACTGAAGCATATGAAACGTCTGTACAGGATGGCGAATCCGAATGGGTAACGTTCATGGGTATCAAAAATTTGAAGGTGGAAGAGGGGGTTTTGCGTTTGGAAACGATGACCAATGATCCGGCGATTCAAACACAATTTGCTCCGGTCTTTGCCAAAAAATGGAAAGGCATGACGATTCGCATGAGAGTTACGGATGCGGGAATCGATTCGAACCGTCAGGAAATTGTCCAGCTTTTTTGGAAAAAGAATGGACAAAACATCACTGAATCATGCAGCGCAAAATTACCTCTCATCGCCGATGGTCAATTCCACGATTATCCATTTAATCTAGAAAAATTGGCGACGTGGCGAGGTCAAATCACAGGTTTTCGATTGGATCCGCTCAATCGTGAAAATGTTACCGTAGAAATTCAGAAAATCGAACTCTACTAATCTGATTATCTTAAGTGGTAGACTCTAGCGGGGTCTGCCACTTTGGTCATCTCGTACAAAACTCATCGATATATATTCATTCTGACTGAAAATGTAAATTTGAACTTCATCAAAAGTGATTTTGGGCAAAAAATCCATATAAACGGAATCTCAAGTGAAGCAAATATAAAATTAAACGCTTGGATATGACTGTAAGCATGGCCAATAGAGAATGAAAAATATTACACTTCTCAAAATGGTTGACGAGAGGATGCGGGGATGGTATTCTCTAAATTCCTTGACCGTTCTTGGGGCCAATTCATTTTTTTACGGAGGGGATAATGCTTTTACATTTTCGTTATCCGCCATGGCTTGTGTTATTGCTATCCGTTGTGGTAACCTCAGGCTGCAGCAATGCGGAGAATCACAAGAAACTTATCGGCTCGTGGAGTAATGAGGCGGGCGTCTTTGAAGGCAAATCGCTTCCCGCTGGATGTATTATTTTTACGTTCACGGACGATAAACGTTTTGAATGGTGTATTTCCACACGTGTAGGGGAAATGACATCCATGTGCACCACCTCCACCTATTCAGGGCGATTCTCCTGCCGGAGTAAATTTCTTTATCTGTATTTTGATGAGGCGATTCCAGGTAGTCCAAAAAAAATACAAGACGAATTAGTATTCGACGGTGACAATCGAATAAGTTTCGGAAACAATAAAGGTGACAGAATGCAGTTTGTGCGCATCGGTGCACCACAAAATGGGACGCCTGAAGACAGTTCGAATGGCACGCTGGAGGCGAAAGCTCCAGACGCTTCTGCAGCTCCCGTTGCTATTACGGAGGATGAACGGAAGAAAATCGAAGAAGAATCTCAAAAACGTAATGCCGAATGGGACGCTAAAGTGGCGGAGAATCGAAACCACGGTTCGACCTCTGGTGAAGATTCTTCAAATTTCGGTAATCTTGCTGAAACAACGCCATCCTTGGGACAAACAGAACCAACGACAAATGGTAAAGCCACATCCTCTTTTAACTCCTCCTCCATATCTGATATTAAGCTAGATCTCTCCCAGAAAAAAGATTGCGTCATTCCTCGATCCATTAAGAGTATCAATGCAATGACACAGGGGAACTCCAGTTGGAATCTGTCCGTAGAAGCGATGACGCCGCCGAAATATCCCCCCATTCGTCCTATTACGCTGAGTATACCCAAGACGGAAAGCGCGACATTTACTAAACCCGATAAACTTTTACTGAGCGGACCGGAACAGGGCGTCTCTGTTGTCGGTTGGAGGGAAGATCCTTTCGGAAAGCCTAAATGGGCGTGGATCAATGTGGTCAAATTGACACAGGGGACCGCCATTACGAAAAAGCTGCTGTTCGAACATACAGTCCAAGATATTTCGCCCAGTGGTAAATATTTGGCTATAACAGCGTCCATAGGCGAATGGCCTGCCAGTCGAAACGGTTTAGTTATTTTCAAAATCGGTGATGGCTCATTCAAGCAAATGTTATTGATGACGCCATTTGACGATGCTCCTGACAATGTGCGAAAGAGGAACAAAGTGACGATCGACACCGTACGATGGTTGGACGAAAAACGTGTGCTTCTCGGTTCCGCTCAGGGCGCGATTGTCTGTATGGATATCTCGAAAAGTAACCTCATTTACGGAATTACGCTCAATTTATTTGGCGGAAAATTCGAACTGACGCCGGACCGCAAGTGTATTGTTGTGGCGCGAAATGATCAGTGTATTGTATTCGAGGCGAATAGCGGCAAACAGGTGGGACTGATTCTTCCACAGAGAAACGGCGAAAATTCGGAGTTTTTAAGCGAAAATATTTGTTTTTCTTCGGATGGAACGTTCATGGCGTGTGTATCTAAAGACAAAACGGGAGTCTGGGATTTTGTCTCCGGTCGCTATCTAGCGTCCCTTCCGGGCGGTGAAATTTTTTCCAACAATGCGTGGATTGGCAATCAATTTATTTTTGCCCAAAATTCTCTGATTGATGTTCGTAGTGGCGTTTCGTTGGTCAATTATCGGTCGGCTCCAACCGCGTATGCCTCTGCGGGCGATAGCTTGGCGTATATGCTCCAACAAGATTCCGCGTTTAGTGGTGACCAACAGCTGAGTTTTACCATTGCGAATCCAGTGCCATCGGATTTGGCTGAAATGCACCAAAAGTTGCAGATCAGTAATGAACAAACGATGGGCCCCGGCGATTCCATTTCGGTCAGTTTGGCTCCTGACGCCAAAATTCCAGCTGGTGAATCTGAACAAATTCTGAGCCATTTCTCCAAGGTATTAAGAGAGAACGGATTGAACGTGGTCGATGGAGATGGTGGAGATTTCAAACTGACGGTGACGCGTTCTGAACTGTCCGAACCGGAAACGCTTCGTTATCAGGAAATGTTCACGGGCAAACGGGTCGAAGCGACCTTCCGATGTTATACCGAATCGTGGCAAATTACACGTAATGGAACTCGCATTTTCGGATCATCCCACAGTCCTTACCCTCACCAACCAGAAGATTTTGACAAAAGTTATCAGGCTCAGCTCGACCAAGAAATGCGAGTGTCTGCTGAATGGTTCTGTTCGCAGTCCATTCCAAAGGTGATTACCAAGTCTATGTCTGGCGAAGTCACGAAAGGCGTGGGCATCTTTTCTGCGGAAGGGATTCAGTTTGCCCAATAGACTTACCGGTGATTTTACGCAAGTACGGTGGAAGAGTTGTTCTTTCGACGGTTCGTAGGGCGGGGAGGTAAAATAACCATGTGGTTGCATGAACTAGGGCGTGTTCACACAAGTTGCCACTTCAACCGGAGCGACCAGCTGTGCCAGCGTCGGGTAAAAAGTACAAGCGTCAGGTAAAAAGTTCAAAAAAGTTTGCGCACTTCCTGTCGGGAACGCTTTTTTCGTAAAACTTTTTTGGAAGGAGAAAAGGTTCACGAGAGGAAATTTTCTATCGAAAGTTTCCCCTCAAGCTCCCTTCCAAGGACTTTTACCATACGCACAAACCACATCGGGGAGAAACCACACCGGAGAGTATGTCGTCTATTGATTCCAGCTTTCCAATTGTCGAGCGAGGAACGAGGGTTCCTCTACCGGTTCGCCTTGTAGATGAGCTTTCCATCGCGCGACGTTCGGGCCATAATCGACGGGCGAGATTCGACGTAACGCCGCTACGGCCAAATCTTGCATGGCGGGATCCGAATCTTGGAGGGCTTCCGCCAACGCCTGTTTGGATGAGGGATGTGCGACGGTCGCTAGCGAACGAGCGGCCTCGAGTCGCACATCGTGGTCGGCGTCTTCGAGCATCGTTTTACAGAGTAGCGTGGCAGCATTGACGTTATTTTTCCATCCTGCGAGGGCACGACAGCCGCGTCGGCGAACGGCCGCGTCGGAATCAAGCATGGCAAGCTGGACAAGCTGATGCGCACTTGACGTATGGAATTGTCCAACCTCGTAAACGATTTCGCCGCGTGTGATGGGGTCTTTTTCTTTGGAAAAATAGGCCAGCATCTCCGCAGCGAGCGATTCTTGAGCCATTTCACCATCTTGTTTCGCTTTTTCCGCGAGCGTATGTAGTGTTTTGACCCGTTCCTCTGGAAACGCGATGCCGGGCACCATGTCGCTTCGCGGCCCCAAGAAGAAGGTACACCCCGTCTGAAGCGATAGCAACGCTCCGCCTAATAAACTTCCAAAAATGCGCAAAATGTGACGACGATTTGGACATTTCTGGTACTGCATCGCTTTCATCTTCCGACTCCTATACCCCGTTTTTTCACGCTAAGGAAGGGGTATAGCAAAATAGATGGTATCGGTCCAGAGGAATTTTCAAAAAAAACAGTTTTCACCGCCGTGGGGGGATGATTTTCATGTAAAAATCGGATATGAATGGAATCGTAGGAATATGGTCCGTTTAGAATCCACTCTCCGTAGCAGCAGGAACGATTTTTGGGGCGTTTTTCCGCGATTTGCAACCTGGAGTGGTGGATGATTTGGCTTGGAATAGCAATATAAGAGGTTTGCGTAATGTGTGTTGTATCGCGAGTTTGCGTTGTCTTGAGTGGTTTCATTTTTTTGGGGGCCATCCATGGAGTGACGGCGATGGAGACGCTCGAATTTCGGCAGGATGAACGAACGATCCAGGGCGAAGGACGAGTGTTGATCGAGGATTCCGAGGGTGGCGTTTTATTCGAGATGACCGACGGTCAGCGATATATTATCAATGCGGAAAGTATTCTTTCACGTTCGAAAGACACTCGTCCATTCAAAGCGATTACGCCGGAAGTGGTGGCAGCGCGTGTCATGAAGGAGCTTCCGGATGGTTTCAGTCTGTTCAAAACGGCTCATTATTCGATTGTATATAATACGACGACCGACTATGCCAAATGGTGCGGCGGTACGCTTGAACAGCTTTATCGTGCGTTTTCCAATTTTTGGAAGGGGAAAGAGATCGAGCTTACCGAACCGGAGTTTCCACTGATCGTCGTTATTTTTAGCCAGCGCGGCGACTACGTGAAAGCGTCGCGAGCGGAACTAGGTGATGCGGTGACCGATGTGCTTGGTTTCTACAGTATGAATACCAATCGTATCACGACGTTTGATTCGGCGGATACCCAGGCTTACGCGAATGAGCGTGGCCGGATTAATATGCGGCAAGTGAACGAAATGCCTGGTATGTCGGAAAATGTGCGTAATTTAGTCCATGAGGCGACGCATCAATTATCGTTCAACACGGGTATGCTCCATCGTTTTTATGCTGTGCCGCGTTGGTTTGCGGAGGGAATGTCCTGTTATTTTGAAGTACCTGATCCGGGTAGCAGCAAGGGTTGGGGAAAACTTGGCGAACCGAATCCGATTCGTACGCAGCGATTTGCGAATATGATCCATCGTCGTACGGATGGAACGTTGGAGTTGATCGAAAAGGAAGAGGCCATGTTGATGACCGACACCGCGTTGGATTCCTACGCCGAGGCCTATTCGATGTTTTTTTACATGGTGAAACAGAAACCACGCGACTTGAAGAAATATGTGACGCTGCTCGCGGCGAAACAGTCAGAAGGGACGATGGAGCAGACATCGGCGGAACGTTTGAACGATTTTGAGTCCGCTTTTGGAGCGAAGGATTCCTTTTATGATTCGATGCGAAAATACTGGATTCGCTTTCTGAAATAGTGTTCGGAGATGCCTTTTTTATATTTGTTCCATTTTCTTCGGTTTTGAGCCTAAGTGGATATGATAATGGGATGATAAAATTCACGTTTCTCCATTTTCAGTGGACCCGTTTTTTAGCCAAACTTTGTATATCTCCGTTTGCGAAAGGGTGAAAAGTCAATGCGGTTGTTAAAACATGTAATATTATGTACATTTATATTTCTTTGTACATCGCCATTGGTGCTCTCGCAAGGCTTAGTGTTGACGCCTGTGCCGGACGATTTTCCACGATTTACGATTTCTCCGGAAACTTCTTCGAAGGTGAGTAATTCGCTGGAAACAATCCGTCAGATGTATTGGTTGCACTATCCAGGAGCGGGGCCGAAATCGACATTTTGGGACGCTTGGCTGCCTTCTGGAGCATTGTGGCCGGATACCGCGGATACGCTTAAATTCCGCCAGGAATGGAAAAACGCATTGTTATCGCGGAAAATCGATGCGGATGGTTACGTTTCCTCGCATCAGCACGCAGGGCTGGCACATGCGGATGGTTGGCCATTTCCGCTTTGGACGCAATCAAATGGTGGTGTGGGTTGGCAATTTACGCTGTACGATATGCCGTATGCCGGCGCCGATTACGGTGTCTTTGAATATGATAAACTAGACGATTTTACACTGAATGGAATTACAAGTGAACAAAAAGATTCTAAATTGGGTTGGAAACTCAAGGTAGATACTGATGTTGCGATGCTCACTTCGCCAGCGACGCAAATACCCGCGTCCATTTTTCCGTTTGTAAGATTGTACTGGATGGTGAATAAAATTCCAGGTGATGCACATGCGTATCTGGAGTGGACGACGGAATCCGAAACGGAATACCCGACCGATCATGCGAGCAAAACCACGCGACGTATGGCGATCCCATTGCCCCGTGAGGGTGTTCAGGATTACTCGATGATCCATGTTGAAAAACATCCTGATTGGAAAAAACTGAGCGAAACGGGTGAAAAAGTAACCGGGCTTCGTCTCGTTTTTGAAGGATTGAAGGAATCTGAAATAGTTATCGCCAACTGGATCACGGCGTACGATTCGCGACACACGGTCAATCAGACGCGGTTCATTCGTGGTTGCTGCGACTATTTGAATTGGACGGGCGATGTGGAATTTTTGCGAGCCAACATCGAACGCATGCGGCGAGCGATGGAGTTTTCGGTCACCGAATTTCAAACGAAGCAGTATTTGTGCGCTGTCATTCCGTGGACGGGACACGATGGTCGATCTGGACATACATACACAATTGACGAACAGGGAAACAAAGAGAAAACATTTCGACATGGCGTGGGTGTGGGTGGAAATTATTGGGATATTTTGCCATTTGGTGGTAAAGATTGCTTGACGACGATCTATCATTATGATGCGTTACGTGCGATGACGGAGTTGGAAAAACAGATTGACGCTCATCCGGAATGGAATATTTCCACTGAAAACCGCCGAAGTCCACAGTGGCTCTCGGATCATGCCAGAGAGATCAAAAATGCGAACGGACTTTTTTGGAACTCGGAGAAGGGGCGATTTGTTGGTGCGATTGATGTCGAGGGCATCGCACACGATTTCGGATTTACATTCCTGAATTGCGAGGCGATTTATTACGGCTACGCGAACGAACAGCAAGCCAAATCAATCATGGATTGGATTAGTGGACAAAGAACTATCGATGGTGAAACGTCTACCGGTGATGATATTTACCACTGGCGTTTTGCTCCACGTACGACGACGCAACGGAATCTCGATTGGTATTTTTGGGGCTGGACCGCTCCAGAATCGTTAAAATTTGGCTGGCAGATTCAGGATGGAGGTGCCGTTCTAGGTTTTTCCTACCATGATTTGATGTCGCGGTTGTGTGTGACGGGGGCGGACGATGCCGCCAAACGACTTGAGGAAATCGCACAATGGTTTACTGAGGTCCAAGCGGCGGGCGGGTATCGCGAGTATTACAACGATCCCGAAAAAGGTTCCTTGCAGGGTGGAAATATTCCGGGTGGCTTGGGCATGGATCGGGAATTTTTTGAAAGCGTCCTGACACCACAGGTTATGCTGTACGGATTTCTCGGATTTACGCCCCGAATGGATGGATTTGCGGTAGAACCAAAAATTCCGACCGCGTGGAAAACGCTTACCGTGGATCAGATTTTGTGGCAAGATCAACATCTCGCAATCATGGCGGCTCCGGATAAGATTGAAATGACGTTCCAAGGACCGCAGCGTCAGATTCGGATCCGATTGCCGGCCGGAGATTGGAAAGTGTTCACTAGTGTCAAAGGGTCCACTCCAGAATCGGAACGTATTGTGACTTCTGGACCGCATGGTTTTCTTTTTACGACGGAACCTGGGTGTACGGCCCGTTTTATCAAAACGATGGAAGTCCCGATGGCGGCTCGAATAGATATGGAAACGGTCCAACGATGGAGCCAAAAATTTCGTGGTTGGTCATATTATCCGGAGCATGTGATCGCGGCCAACCCTAAAATTCCAGGATATGAACAGTTCCAATCGACGGACTGTCCGACGGTGTTTCAGATTCCAGGAGATTCCAAATGGTATATGACTTTTATCGCGTTTGATGGACATGGATACAATAGTTTTGTCGCGGAAAGTACCGATTTAATTCATTGGGATCATTTTCGGCTCGCTATGGGATTCGTACCGGATGGCGGATTTGATCACGGCGGTTGTGTACTTGGAGCTTTTTGGTACGATTCGTGGAAAATCGACGCTCCACGTACACTCAAAAAGCAAAACGACAAGTATTGGTCACTGTACGGATGTTATCCGTTGCAGGGCGGCTATGAATTGCGACCGGGATACGAAGGGCTTGCGGAAAGTGACGACGCTATCAGCTGGCGACGAGCCAAATCGTCTTGGACACTGTCGATCCATGAGCCTGATCGTGGAGAATGGGAAAAAGATTGCGTCTATCAGCCATGGTTAGTCGAACATGATGGTGTCTTTTACGATTTTTACAACGCAGCCAATGGTGGAGTGGAACAAACTGGCGTCGCGTTTTCGGACGATCTGTTTGATTGGAAACGTTTTCCACAAAATCCGATCATTCCTGTCGTGAGTGGAGCGTATAACGAACAATTTTCGTCTGATCCGAAAGTCTTTTTCGATGATACGGAGGTGAATGATCCGCATTGGACGATGTTGTTTTTTGGTGTCGGAAAGGGCGGTGCCCATGTGATGGCCGCCTATTCTCGCGATCTTTTGCATTGGGTCGTTGATCCGGAACCACTCTATCGCGCGGGAGGGAATCCTAATGGACTCGATGCTCAATATGCGCACAAAATTTCACTCGTGTACGATAAGGCACGGGATACATGGTTTCTTTATTATTGTGCTGTGGGCAATCAAGGCCGTGGTATCGGACTGTTGACCAGCCGACCGGTTGTCACGAACGAAAAATCTGAATAACTGACGACGCACCACGATATTCCTTAAACAGAGAGAATCGTGGTGTACATTTTAGCTTGATTTCCCCCAGATTTTTGGATTTTGTTCAGATACGAAAATATTGCTCCGTGACCGTTTGCGAAAAGTCGCAATCGTATGACGCATGCGGAATCACCCGGGATTCGATCGTTTTGCCATGGACTGCTGTTTTCCATTGGACACAAAAAACGGTTGCCCCAAAAGGCAACCGTTATATGTTCAAAAATGCCCAACACCAATGAACCGCAACCAAACACGCGGTTATTCGGACGTGGCTTCATCCGTCGGTCCCGCGGACGCGGCATCGGGGGAGGCCGACGAAGCCGTTACGGCAACCGCATTGATTTCTGGCGTCGCGGCATTGACCGATGGAATAAACGACCCCAAAAACTGAAGCTGTTTACGATCACCCACTTCCGCTACATCAATCGTGACGGTATTTTTGCCCGTAAATTCGCCCTTTAGCAACTCTTCTGAAAGCGGATCTTCGACAAAATTTTCGATCGAACGACGCAACGGACGTGCCCCGTAATCCAGGTTGGAACCCTTTTTCACGAGCCACGCTTTGGCCTCCTGGCTCAACACGAGGGACAAACCTTTCTCCGCGAGCCGAGTCCGAACCTTGGCGAGTTCCAGATCAACCACCTGGCCCAAATCGTTCTGCGTCAAATGACGGAAGACGATAATATCGTTGACTCGGTTCAGGAATTCCGGTTTGAAGAACTTTTCGATCTGTTCCTGTACACGCTCCTTCATCGAGTCGTAACTCGAATCGGCATCCTCACGCTGGAAACCGAACGCCGACTCGTTCTTGATCGCCTCGGCACCCGCATTTGTCGTCATGATCACGATTACATTACGGAAATCGACATGGCGACCGAAACTGTCAGTCAAGCGACCTTCTTCCATCAGCTGGAGCAACATATTGAAAACGTCCGGGTGGGCCTTCTCGATCTCGTCGAACAAAACCACCGCATAGGGACGTCGCCGAATTTTCTCCGTCAACTGGCCGCCCTCATCAAAACCGACATATCCCGGGGGGGCACCTACGAGTCGTGAAACATTATGTTTCTCCATGAACTCGCTCATGTCAATCTGAATCAACGCCTCTTCGTCGCCGAACATAAACTCGGCCAATGCCTTCGCCAAGAGCGTTTTTCCCACACCCGTCGGTCCTGCGAAAATGAAACTGCCTATTGGACGCTTCGGATCGGTCAAACCACTTCGGCTGCGTCGAAGGACTTTTGAGATTGACTTAATCGCCTCGTCCTGGCTGACAACCTTATGGTGTAGTTCTTCCTCCATACGCATCAATCGGGCGGAATCTTCACGACTCATTCGCGTTAAAGGAATGCCCGTCATTTTCGAGACGACTTCCGTGATCACATCCTCGTCCACGACGCCACCCTGTGTTCGCGCCGCTTCTTTCCACTGGCGTGTCACATCCTGTTTCTTCTTTTTCGCCTTTTCCGCACGGTCCCGCAACGCCGCCGCCGCCTCAAAATCTTGGGACGCTACCGCCGACTCTTTTTCCTTATTAATCTGCTCAATTTCTTCGTCGATCGCCTTCAAATCCGGTGGACGCACCATCGTTTTGAGATGGACCTTCGCTCCCGCCTCGTCGATCACGTCGATTGCTTTATCCGGCAAACAACGTCCGCTAATGTAACGATTTGAAAGTTCAACCGCCGCGCTGATCGCGTCTTCCGTATATTTTACATGGTGGTGATCTTCATATCGCGCGCGCAAACCGTGCAAAATCTGAATCGCTTCCTCTTTGCTTGGCGGATCAACACGTACCATCTGGAATCGACGGTCCAGCGCCGAATCTTTTTCGATATATTTACGATATTCATCCAATGTCGTCGCACCAATACACTGGATTTCACCACGCGATAAAGCTGGTTTCAGCACGTTTGACGCATCAATCGCGCCCTCCGCTCCGCCTGCGCCCACTAACGTGTGAAGCTCGTCGATGAAAAGAATCGTATTCTTCGCGCGACGCACTTCATTCATCACCGCTTTAATACGTTCCTCAAATTGACCGCGGTACTTTGTACCCGCGACCATCATCGCCAGGTCTAACGAAACAATACGTTTGTCAATCAGAATTTCCGGTACGTTACCTTCGATCACACGCTGCGCAAAACCCTCGACGATCGCCGTCTTTCCCACTCCCGCCTCACCCAGGAGCACGGGATTGTTTTTTGTGCGACGGGCCAGAATTTGCATCACCCGCTCAATTTCGTTCTCGCGACCAATCACGGGGTCCAATTTACCCTGACGTGCTAAGGCGGTTAGGTCACAACCAAAACTATCAAGTGCCGGAGTTTTCGACTTGCCAGGACGCGTCGGAGCCTCGCCCGTCGCACTGACTCCGCCAATAGAGGGGGCTTCACGCGGCGACGGTTCATGCTCAGACGCTGAATCTTGGCCACGACCCAACAGATTCAATACTTCCTCACGCACCTCATCCAACTTCAGTCCGAGGTTCATTAGCACCTGAGCGGCGACACCTTCCTGCTCACGCAACAGTCCCAGCAGAATATGTTCCGTACCCACATAATTGTGGTTCAGATTGCGAGCCTCTTCCATCGAATATTCGATTACTTTTTTCGCGCGGGGGGTTTGCGGAAGACGGCCCATCGTGACCATATCCGGTCCGCTTTGCACCAGCTTCTCGACCTCAATCCGAATCTTGCGCAGATCCACATCGAGGTTCTTGAGAACGTTGGCGGCCACCCCTCCACCCTCTTTGATGAGTCCGAGAAGGATATGTTCCGTTCCAACATACTCATGGTTAAAACGCTGAGCCTCCTGATTCGCAAGCTGCATCACTTTGCGAGCCCGGTCCGTAAAGCGTTCATACATTGACTCATCTCCGATTCTCTAAAAAATCATCCGGCCGGTTTGCTACACACACCTGTCCGGAAACGATCTGCCATCCAACTAGTCCGAAACGCCCGATCTACCACCCTGACGGGGCGGCAGACACACACGCCTTATCCCTATTATATCCGCATTCTGAAAAAGGAAAAAGGATAGAAAACGCAGATTGTACCTATTCTGTCAAATTTTCTGCACAAAACCAATGTTTTTTCATTCGGCCCCGATATTCCACCCCCATTTTTTAAGCGATCTTAGGCGGAATCCCAATTTCGTTCCCTGTTGACGGATACCGAGACTGAGTGAATGGTATATTCTCTAAAAAATTTATCTCGTTGTTCTACGCATTGGTTCCAGCTTCTTCTGAGAGCCGGTTCATTTCACGCTCCACTTCCCAGATCCAGCGGGAACCGCCATCGCTACGCAACAGTCGCAAAAACTCCACTTTGGCTTCTTCTGTTCGGTGGCGACGACGCAACAGCGTCCCCAACAACAACCGCGATTCCACATCTTGAGGCTGTTCCTGAAGACGGTCAACCAGCAATGATTCCGCTCTGGCCCACTGTCCCGACAAATATGCCGTTACCGATTCTTTATACCGGTCTTCCTCGTTTGCCAATGCTTCCCATGCTGCCAATGTTCGCCGTACCACAATCCGATTCCCGATAAGTGAGAGGAGCCATGCGACCGAAAGTACCCACCACAGCGATTCGCGGAATCTTGACGGCATCCATTCTGACCAACCACCACAAGACCAGATCGCTAAGGCAAGCAACCATCCAAAACCGATTGCCACGCATAAACCCTTCCACGAACCGCTCATGCGGACCGCGGGCAACCCTGGCCAAAGCATTGTCAAAAACGGCAATTTCACCATTCACTCCTCTCGACTGAGAATGTCACCACGAATTCGGAAATTCGTGGGATGGATACGACGCCCATATTGGTCACTACGAGAACGACTGGAATTCAGTTCGAGCTGGATGCCTTTTACGGCCATTATGGTAAGCGGTAAGTTGTCCATTGGTCTCCATATTGCGCTATCGGGATATCGTGGCTTAGGGGATCGCCATTGCCTGAAGCGTCATGGTAACGACCACTATTCGTATACCCGGTGTGAAATAGGACTATATAGGACAGCTGCCATATACTACCATCATAAAAAAACCGTCAAAAAACACAATCGCATTTTTCGACGGCCTCGATATTTTTACTTCTTTTTACGGTGTCTGACGTAAAATACGTGGGTACCGCGATTGACTCTATGGCAACAGACCATCGGGGGCACGCGATATCACGGCGTACGTTCGGTCCTGCGGTCGCGCATACTACGGCATCGTCACCGTTTCGCCACCGTTGATGGATCCCATCGCACCCCAAACGCCAAACGGACTTTGACCCATGGGATCACCACCGCTGGCTGGAAATTCGGTCGTGCCACTACTCGGATTCCAGTCCTGCTTGTTACAATTGACCGAATCTGACACAAAGCGAACCGACGCATCACCTAAAACAGCATTCACACCGCCTGAGTGGTAGCTCGAAGCGGCGTTGTAACGCCAACCCCAACCAGGGTTGCTGCCGTCTGTCGCACAGGACACAGAGTTAGGGGGCAACACGGTGGTGATCGCTTGAACGCCTGGACGACCATCGCCCCACGACATACCTCGCGTAAATGCAGTCGGTACTGACACGCCCGCTGGAATGGTGTTTCTATCCGTACCACTTGCTAACGCAGAGGCGCGGCAATCGGCCGGCGAACCACCACCGAATAAAGCTGTACCACCCTTAATCTGACGGTCATTCGCACCACTGGCCACAACCGCTTCTGAGACCATCACGGTGTTCGATGTTCCATCTGCCATGGACGCCATCGTGTTGGTCTTGACACCCAATCGCTCACGACCATTGATGAATCCCATGTCACCAGGGAAGAAACCACGACGAGTTACAGAACCTTCCCCGGTATTTTGGCACGCATCGCCCAGAGATCCCTGGTAGCTGATACGCTGCACATTGCCGCATTGCGACGACGGAATACCCGCGTTCGCGTCTGATGGACAAGCCATTGCTGAAATCAGCTTGTTTGCATAAAAACCACCACTCGGCCACGTGCGATACTGATCGGTCGAGACAATCTGATCATACAGCGCCTTTTGCTCGATAAACGGACAAACGGCTACCCAAAAACTGATACATCCCCAGGTGCGTTCATCATTTTCACGCGACGTACCAAGACGAATCGGGGGAAACGAATTATTTGTGTCGTGGTAATTATGCAACGCAATACCCGCTTGACGCAAATTGTTGGTACACTGTGCTCGACGCGCCGCCTCACGTGCCGCTTGAACCGCAGGCAACAAGAGCGCAATTAAAATGCCAATAATGGCAATCACCACCAGAAGTTCTACTAGGGTAAAACCTCTCACTTCCGAATGTCTCATTTCCATATTCCTCTTTCTGTATAAGAAAACGTAAACAAACAAGACCAAAAGTCTCTTCAGTACTACATTGTCGGAAACCGACGCCCACGAAAGGCGCTCGAACAGCCCCATAACGTGGACACTATCGGCGATAAGAATATTCGCCGCCTCTACCTATTGGCTCATATTCTATCGGAAAAATATTGGCGAAAAAGGAGTATTTTTGCCCCCCATCCCCAAAAATAGATAACGGATTGCGATTTTTGGAGAAATATAAGGGGAGCAAAATTTCACGGTGGCTTTCCGTCGTTTTGATTTACGAACCGGAACTTTATTTAGAGATATCGACATCTAAGGTTACGGGATCAGAAGCCGCATTCACCGATAAGGGAGTGCCTCCCACGAGCGTATATTTCTGCGGGACGATCTTGGGCAACTTGTCCCGTGCAGCTTGAAGTTCGCGACTATGCTTATTTTTTTCGCCCATGCTCTTCTTAACGTAGTCGTCCGCGGTCCACAAATCTTCGGCGATTACTTCTTTATTGAGTGTGAGCTTGTACTCACCGGCTGGAACACCAGACTCCGAATAACCGCCTAAATCGGTCAAAAGTGTAGCGACGCCACTGGTGTCCGTCAAACCGCCACAAACCAGACTTTGGTCAATTTTACCAAAGCAAACGACGCGAACGCCTTCAACCGGCTGATCGCCATTGACCACTTTTACCGTTACCGGTACTAATTTCTCCGGGAAACCCTTCGGTTTGGTCTTTCCACAAGCGGATAAAGACAGGCAGATTGCCACGACACACAACAATTCCAAAAATCGCTTCATGTTTAAGATTCTTTCAAAAGGGGGCATAGCGCAACCTGTCGTCTGTCCCGTGACATCACCAGGAGAACGAACCACGGCACCCACTAGCCCAGAATAATTAGACACATCCCGAGTAAATAATTCCAGACACACCCTACCGAGTTCATTATAACGAAAATGAGGAAGCGTTCAATAGTGACTTTGATGGTGCTATCAACAGTTTCTACCGTACATTGGTATGTTTTGATGTATGCGTATCAATAAAAGTATCTGAAAATATAAAGATTTGCCGTAGAAATAATAAATTTTATTCATGCGGTTAAAAATATTCCACATGAAGTGATGAATGCTTCCCCTTTAAAAAGACCTATAAAAAAATCTGCAATCTCATACCACGAACCGGCCAAAAACATTGTCCATCCCACCGTTCTGTCTCTACGGGGGACTTCCATTGGTGGATAGATGTCGTGGTTCTTTTTGTTTCAAAAAGGAGACGACCGGTTTGAGTGAAACTTTTTTAAATTAAAGAGAGACTTCACCAAAAATTTGGGGCGTAACAAAAGAATACCTCCCATTTCGATTTTCTGTTCGGATTGGGGTTTTCATGGGAATCAAAAAAAGTTATGCTCCGACGCTTTTGTACGGCACCGATGCGTCAGGCGATGGCTGCGATGCGAGGGGTTGTGGGATTTGAGCCAAAATGGCCTTCGCAAATGATACCATGGGCAAAACGTGAACCATGGGCGAAATGACACCAACGTGACTACCACGAGAGTCACGCCAACGGATCGGTATAAATCCCCAAAATGTTAATGCTCACTAATGTATTAGAACATGGAGTATCGTAATGAACGCCCATTTCTGCATTCCAGGGAAATTTTTCCCGCGTCTATTGTTGGCAGTCGTCTGTTTTCCGGCGATATTCTGCGGCAAAAGCGGCGAGACGCAATGTTCGGGCGCGGAACCTCTGTTTCTGCGTATCGCAACGGATGCGGATGACGAGGTGGCGACCGAAACGGCGCCGAACAAAACGCTCTATTTGGTTCAGCCATCCGATTCGCAAGAAACGACTTCCAGTACACCTTCCGCCTCTTTGCCGCCTTCAGGCGGGCGCTTTGCGCAAGTGGATGAAAACGCAGAATCCACGGAAGCGACGTCTCAAGACACGCTGTATGCCCAAGATACAACACCGGGACGAGTGATTCCGCCGCATCAAACGTCCAATGTGTCAGATCCGCTGCCGCCGCTTGCTCCCAAAGCGTTGCCCGCTCAGGGTGGGGCGTTTGGAGACAATGTGCAGGTCGCGGAAACGGGCAGTAGTTCGCCGCAAATGTATTCGGACGAAATGTATCAAGCGTTGAAAAACGACCTGTCGAAAGAACCTTTGGGATGGAAAAAGGGAGAGTTCGAGATCGTTCCTTATGGAATCTTGTGGGGAAGTTTCTCGACGGAATCTCATCCGTCGAGCATAGGTGACGCTTCGTTCTGGCTCACCCAGCCGAGCGATACGGGCACACAGTCGCACCTGGATTTTCGCGGATCAATTTTAGGAACGACGCTTAAAGGACCGAAAGTGCCGCTTCTGGGCGATTTGCCGACGTCTGGCAAAGTGGAATTCGACCTTCAACGTACTATTGATTTTGAAAATAAGGCGACCGTGCATTTACGCCATTGTTTCGTCGAGGTTCAGAACGAGGATTATCGTTTGCTGGTGGGACAAACGTGGGATATCGTGGCTCCATTGATGCCTGGAACGTTGATGTATAGCGCGGGTTGGTTCTCCGGAAATGCGGGATACCGCCGTGCTCAGCTGCGTGGCGAACGGTACTACAATCTCTCCGACACATTTCAGGTACGTGGACAAGCGGGTATTTTTTCACCGTTTTCGGCGGACGTCAATATTCCGAATGTCATTACGCAGCGTCATGCCCAGATGCCGATGCTCCAAGGACGTATGGCGGTTGTCATGGGTGAACGCGGCGAAGGTAAGAATCCGGTCGAAGTGGGTGTTGCCTCGCACTATGTTCCGTATCAGTATCGCCTGAGAGATATCGACGAAACGGTCGATTCATACGGTATTTTCGTCGATACCAAAATACCGCTCAATAAGGGTTTTGGTGTTCAGGGCGAGTTCTTTTATGGACAAAATCTCGGTCAATTTTTGGCGAATATTGGGGAAGGGGTCAGTTGGGATCCGACGACCGACGTCATCAACGGGGTTCGTGGCAGCGGTGGATGGGTTAATTTTTGGTACGATTTAACGGATAAGTCACAAGTCAAGGGCGGATGGATGCTCGACGATCCCAAAAACACCGATCTTTACGCCTCGTCTGCCGTGAGTAGCGTTCGAACGCGTAATACGCACTTTTTCAGTAATATTTCGTACCATTTGACGAAACAATTTCTCGTTGGTTTTGAGTATAGCTGGTGGCGGACGGATTACAAAGGTGCGGATGCGGGCAAATCGAATGGCAATCGCTTTGATTTCGTCTCGATTTACGGCTTCTAGTGTCACTCATTTCATGGTTTTCCCGCTGTACCTCGCTTTTCTCCGCCGTTAGGCGTTTCTATGCGCTGTCGCTGTCTACAGCCGTGCTTTTCCGAGTTTACACGGCTCTACGCAGTGTCCTTGTCGGTTTTTATGCCTTTTTTACGTACCCATCACATGGCCGATCTACGCGATTTCCACGCCATATCGACGCTGTAGATGCGCGTTCCGATCACGGTCCATGTGGAAACACCCATCCATGGAGGACTATCATGGTCTCTGTGTTAAGTTCCTAGTTCTAGGCCTCCACATCAAATTGTGAATCTGCCCCCAGCTCGCAAACCATTCGCTCCGGTCCAGGCATGAGCGGCAAAACGGGCACGTTTGTCGTCGTATGGTCCGGTTGGTATGTTGGACCGCGTTTCAGGTGATCATGCAATCCCATTGTGTACACAGCGTTTGGATGCCATCCATATGGGTTCTGAAATATTTTAGAAGAGGCAAACTTGTTTGGCGAGATTTCAGTGAAAAAACGGCCAATCCGTTCTCGCAGGCATCGGACGGACATCTGTGGATACATATCGTTCGCTGCCACGGCGTTCCATTGATTTTCTACCTTCTCCCGACGTGTTTTAGGCAAAAAATACCCTCCACGAATGGGACAATGCCTTATTTTCCACTATTTCGAGTTTTTTTGAAAATATTTCGTCTTTTCTTTTTCATTTTTATTCGCTATTACCCCATTATGCGACAGGTTATATGTGAATTTAGAATGATTACACGTTAATTTGGGAGGAATACGTCATGATGAAGCACGTTAAAACCGGAATATTCGGAAAAAAACCTAAAAAAAGAAAAACTTTCTCAACTGTTTCGCTCCGGATATCCGATATATGCACTACGCAGGCCCGGTTCACAAGGAAAAGAGTTTCGTACAGCGTATCTGTACGACCATCGGACCGGCAGACAACAATTCTCAAAGGTGGGTGAGAACGATGTTGCTCAAGCATTTTTCGGCACTGGTTGCTGCGACTCTCATAGCGATGACTTTCGTCGGCAGTGTATCAGCACAACAGAATTTGGGACAAGCATTTGCTCCCGTGTCGTACGATCAATTTGGTGGTGGCAAACGAGCCAATGAGGGCTGGTTTGTGGACTACAGTGGAGTGTATTGGTACGTTCCACGAGCGAACAACACTCTGATTGGTTCAAATATCCAACAGAGTACTTGGGAATGGAACGAGTACCTTTATGGCGCTCCGGCGATGCCCGAAGATGGTAATGTTACGGCGTTGGGCGGGATTTTGGCTCCGACCGGTTCGCAGACAAGCTCGGCGACGACGCACATGGTCGATTCCGATTGGTCGATTGGCCAGCGGATTTCCGCAGGAGCGGTGAGTGGTCACCACGGATTTGAAGTGGGTTGGATGTACCTGAACTTGAATACCGAGGCGGCGACCGCGAAGAACGTACCATTCGTTCTGGAACAGACCGGTACCGTGGGTGGTTATCCGATGCTCACACCGAACGGTTGGATCGCACTGGACAAAATGGGTGCGACGGGCAAGGTGAACAACGATATTCCGAGTGCCATCACACGATTTGATTCGATGACGGTGAGCACGAAGGACGAGTTTTGGACAGTCAATGCGAACTACTTCTACCGTCTGCATCCGGTCAGTGATTTCATCACGGAGTTGAGCCTCGGTGGTCGTTACACGCAGTTCAACGAGGAATTTTGGATGACCGGCAAGGGTGGATGGCTTCACAACTCGAATATCCATGCTACGGCAAAGAACAATCTCGCTGGTCCGAGTGCCGGCGTACGATTCAGCCGATCGGTGAAACAGTGGACCTTCAATGCACAGGCAGCGTACACCGCAGCGTTTAACACACGTTCGGTCGGTTTGGATGGAAGTCTGAAGAACCTGCTTGATGATCCGCGAATCACGGTCGATCCAACTTCGGGTGAAATCACGGTGGACGAGACCACGAACAGCACGTCAAGCTCCTCCAGCTCGACCAGCAGCTCGACGACTACGACGGATGACGCGGAAAGCGCCCGTGATTACATCGAGGCGGAAGAGAACGCTCTTCCGGATAACATCGAGAGCATGAACGCCCTTAATGGACCGAGTACAGCAGCCTTCCCAAGTGGAACGATCAGCGCATTCACCCGTGAACGCAACGAATTCAGTTCGATGATAGACTGGCGGCTCGACACCTCCTATCAGGTGACCAAGATGATTTCGCTGAACGTCGGTTACAGTGGAATGTGGGTCAACGACGTGGTGCGTCCGGCGGAACAGATCGACTACTCGATCGGTACGGATCATTACCTCGGAATCAAAAAGTTTGAGTTGGAAGACCTGTGGCTCCAAGGTGTGGACTTCGGTATTACCCTGAATCGTTAAACTAAGTGGCGGGTAGGCGGCCCAGCGCTCGTGGCGGTCGGAATGTCAAAAGACGTTCAATCTTTACGAGGTCTGACAACAGACACGAGCGAACCACTTCTTATCAGTTCCATTCGTCAAAGGAATGGAGCTGTACCCAAAAGACCTTTACGATGAAGCCGACCGAGCTTTTATCGGAAAAGGAAAATAAGAAGTGTTCGCATTCCCAAAGCGGTCCACGGAACACACCTTTTGAATAACGAAATGATGTGACACCGAGTAACAATCGTGTGTCGCCATGTTCCCAAAAGTAATGACCGATGGGAATAGCCTCGAAAAGAATGATTCGTCGATCCTATCATGCGAGTTTGATTACTGTCCTATCGACAGTTCCGGCTTCCGACTGATTTACCCAAGATCATGGAGACCGTGGAAAACACATGAGGAGGACGGAGTAATGCGACCCCGATGGGGCGGCTGGCCGAAAAGACCGATCACTTTCTTCCGTAAATAAGGCTACCCACCGAAAACCGGTTCGACTACGACTCACCCTCGTTCGGACCGGTTTTTTTATGTGAAGTTCGCAAAAATTCTCGAAAAATAGGCGGTGCTTGCATTTCGCCGACCCGACTCGCATCGTCCACGTAGAAAGGTACGGAAGATTCGAGAACGACGTGACGAATCTGAAGTCTGAAATGTGATAAAAGTCCGGCTGAACATCGAAAACATTGGAAATATCGGGTCCGATGTGCCGGATACGATCTCGAGGCCATATGTAAGATGGCGGAAGGCGGAAGATATGTGGAAATACTATGCGGTTTTGTCTGCGGTTTCGGCGGCGGCCACCGCGATTTTGGCGAAGCTCGGCATCCAGGGCATGGATTCTAATTTAGCCACCGCAATTCGGACGCTTGTGGTTGTCGTGATGACGTGGGGCCTCGTCTGGTGTTCGGGCTCGTGGCCGCAGATATATACGCTCACGCGCCAGAACTGGCTCTTTTTGATTCTTTCCGGCTTGGCGACGGGGGTTTCGTGGCTGTTTTACTTCGCGGCACTTCGTTGTGGAGATGCCTCGAAGGTTGCACCGGTTGATAAACTTTCGGTCGTACTGGTTATTGTGTTTGGTATTTTATTTTTACGAGAACCAATAGATCCGAAAGTGGTGGTCGGAGGTTTGCTAATTTTTGCGGGTACGCTTGTCATCTTGTGGTAAAATCAGGCTCTAGACGTGTTCACACAAATGGCCTCCACAACCAGAACAACTGGCTGCACCAACGTCAGGTAAAAAGTTTACGCATTTTCTGCGAAATGCTTTTTTCGTCAAACTTTTTTTGGGTGAGGAACCAATGAGAGGCAACTTTTTGCAAAAAGTTTCCCCTCAAACGTCCCTTCCAAAATCATTGCTAGGCATACGGCTGCAACGCTGGTCAACATGGTACGACGTTGACGTGAACACGCCCTAGAATGCAACGTCTTTGCGTTGTCCTGGTTTGTCCACTATTGGATTTTTGAGCGGATGCCGGGAACGAGATAAGTCTTTAACTCATCAAAATGGAAAAAATGATCAATTCAGCAGGTGGGCAAAGAGGGGCTTTAGAGTAATCGAAAAGGCGAAAGCGAAGCGGATGGAGCGAAAAGCGTTTTCACCTGTCGTTGGTACGGAATTTTACACGGTACATCTGTGGGGCCGCATGGTACGGCTCCCATTTTGTGCGACATTGACAGCATCAACGTCTTGTAAGACAACCTGCGGCTCGTTACGACGCGGATCATCGGAGAACATTATGATTGTTGCGTGCCGTACAACAACAGCTCGGCGCGTTTGGCCATAAATGTGTCTAACGCCGGCTGCCACGCGGCTGACAGCGTCTCATACGATTGTCTCGAAAGTACGCCGTCCAGCGTCGTCTGATGCACGAGCAAACGATCAAACCCCTTGGTTCCATTCCACTGGTCGCCGAAAAGTTTTTGCAATTGGCAAGCGATTTCGATACCCGTACGCACCGAATTGAACTGATCTGGGTCGGTGAGCGTCAACTGAACTCCGTGACACTCGGCGTCTTTATGGACGCTTGCATCCGGTGTAAACCGGCAGGTCGCAAAGAAAATGCCGGGTAATTTCAACGCATCAAGCGATTCGACGAGTTTCTCCGCCGCCGCGAGATCCAACCATGGAGCGCCAAACCACTCAAACGGCGTGCCCGTACCACGTCCGACCGAGACGTTCGTCGTTTCGAGTAACCCCATTCCCGGATAAAGCAGTTCTTCCGTCAGATTCCGCATATTCGGCGACGGCGACACCCACGGCAAACCCGTTTGATCGAATCGTGTTCCACGCAGCCAACCTTCGCAGCGAATAATTTCCAGCTGCAACGTCTCCAGCTTTCGCGATTGCTTGAAAAACTGTGCCAATTCACCCATGGTCATTCCGTGTCGCAGTGGAATCGCGTCCCACGCAATGAACGATTCTCGTCCCGGATCGGTAATCGTACCTTCAACACGCACCCCATCGATCGGATTGGGACGGTCGAGGACGATAAACCGTTTACCATGTTCCGCCGCCGCGACCATCGCTTCACCCATGGTGGACATATACGTGTAAAAACGTGTGCCAATATCCTGGATATCGAAAACCAGTGTGTCGATTCCTTCGAGCATCTCTGCCGTTGGACGCCGTGTCTCGCCATATAAACTGTACACATGAAGTCCCGTTGCCGAATCGGTTTCATCGGTCACTTTTTCATCTTTTAACGCATATAGTCCATGCTCCGGACTGAACAATTTTTCGAGTTGCACCTGCTCGGCCTCGTGCAACAGTGTGATATCGCTTACGCCGTCACGTGCTACCCCCGTCGGATTCGTGATCAAACCGATTTTCATGCCGGCGAGTGCCTGGAAACCATCCCGACGCAAAACGTCAATGCCCGTCAATACGGGTGTGATCTTTGCCATTGATTCCGTAGATTTGGCAGGTTCTCCAGATTTTGTGGTATCCACAAATTCGACCTGTGTCCATGGCGCGAGTATCACACGGGGAGCCGGCGGTGCGGACCAGTCAATCGCGTCCGCCGCCACGCTGCCGACGTCGCGGATGAGCGAATTACATGCCCCTTCGCCACTCGGATGAACACGATTCGCAAGGAAAATAACATATAAATCGTTTGCCGGATCAATCCACATACCCGTTCCTGTAAAGCCACCGTGACCGAAAGAGCGAGGAGATAACGAACGACCGCGATTGCCGCTGAATCCACTTCGTGCGTCCCAACCGTATGCCCGCAGATCGGCAGTACCGCCGCTGTATCGCGGTTTGGTCCAAAGGTCCCAGGTCGTTTCCGAGACGATTCGCACTTCCTCGTTCGTCTGACCATATGGCCGTTGAGTCGCTTGTGGAAGCGCACCATGTCCGAGCATCATCTGCCCGAAAATACAGAGATCCGAGGCCGTGCTGAACAATCCCGCGTGGCCCGCCACACCCCCCAACGCATAGGCTCGCGGATCATGAACGCCGCCCAAATCCCACGAAGCCGCTACATCCAGATCGGCTGAGCGTACATGGGGTTGCGTCGGCGCTACGCGCGAGGCAAGCTGTTCGCGTGTGAACCGTTGGGCGGGTAAGTATCCCGTTTCACACATGCCGAGCGGACCGAAAACCTCATCCTGAACGAATTGCTCGTGCGGTTTTCCGGATAAAATACGCACAATCTCCGCAAGCATGATAAAATTCATGTCGCTATAGATCATCTCGCTACGGAGTGGAGCGACCATTTTCATGGCGTAAATCCGTCGCCACGCCTCTTCCACGCCGTCCTCATAATCGCTCATCGCGTTGTCGGCGACCAATCCGCTCTGATGCAGCAGGCAATCGGCAATCGTGATTTCGCCCTTACCGTTTTCCGCAAAAGCCGGTACAATCGACGCAATCGTTTGATGCAGATCAAGTTTACCCTGATCGACCAACCGCATGATTGCCGAACTCGTCGCGATTGATTTTGTGAGTGACGCTAAATCGAAAATCGTGTCCGTCTGCATGGGCGTCGTATTCGGCTTGAGTGAACGATTGCCAAACGCCCGCAAATAGACCACCTTCGATCCACGTCCAATCGCGATCACGCAACCTGGAAAATCGCCTTCGGCAATCGGACCGCTAACGAGCCCCTCAATTTTTTCCAACGTTGCCGCGACCATTCCCGCCTCGGATGGATCGCTCACGGGATACACTTTTGCCGACTCCGCTGTTGTAAAGAGTGTATGATCGCCCGCTTCGGATGGATTGGTGGACTGATCACCGCGGACGGAACGCAATTCAGAAAGCGAAAAAATGGACGCGGCCGCCAACGCGGAACATTGCTGAGCAAAACGACGACGACTTACACAGGAACGATGGAACGTATCGGACATCTTGAGTTTCCCTTTGCTAAAAACAGATAATCATTCCTCCCCTTTGTATCCATTTCGAAGTCTGTTGTCTATCACGTCGCGTCGTTTTTCCAAAAACTTTTTACCTGAAGTGTTGGTATTGCCACTTTGTTGGGTAGGCATGAATGGTGCGTTCTGCGGTGGCCGATGGCTCGGCATCCATACCATCTGGACGATCTGTGTTGATTGCGTTCGGGGCGTCTGGATACTTCCCAGGTTAGACACCACGAGACTTGGCCCTTACGGATCCTCATCAAATTTTACATACCCGTGCCGCGCCGCCCATATTGCCCTATGAACACGCCGCGTCAAACGCCGCATTCTTAAGAACGGACCGAGGAGGCCTAATATTACCAATAGACGGGGCGTCTGCCGGGTCCGCGTATTTTTCGCTCACCACCCATTTGTGTGGAAATTCTTCCATTATTGGCATTCTTTCTTTTTTTTTCGATTCGAACGATAACATCCTATGAAATGATAGAGCGATATGTAATGAAAAGAGAGGCAAATGGCCGCGCGGTAGGTTGCACTGGTCGATTGGAACCCTATGTGAAAATAATCACACGCGGACAGGATGGACTCCGAATCTCCCTTGGGAAAACGTCCTTTGAGAAAACGCCGCCTGTGAAAATGTTATGAAATCAATGGATATCCATACAGTTCACGAACCGTACTGGCGATCAGTCGCAGGCCCTTTTCCAGAATCTCCGGCGGTTGCGTAAAACTAATCCGAATACATTCGTGTCGATGGTTCCAATGCGCAATTTCCGGCGAGGTCTCATCTAAACCGTAGAAAAAATATTCGCCCGGAACCACGAGTACCCCCCGTTGCTTGAGACGTGCGTACAGCTCCAACGTCGGAATCGGAAGATCCCGCAGCCACAACCAAAGGAAGAAGGCTCCCTCGCTCTGGTGCAACGCCCACGGAATGTCGCATCCGGCAAAAAACATGGACAGCCATCGCTGTGATAAACGACTTCGATCCGCGTAGAACTCTCGAAAAATTCGATCGCCCAACGATAGAATTTCGCCCGACTCGAACATTGGTGTGATGATTCGCTGACCAATATTGCCATTTGCCAATCCGATGATCGCGGTCATTGATTGGAGCAGCGCGATCAGATGCGCGGGACCAATCACAATCCCCGTGCGCGTACCTGGTAAACCAAGTTTCGAAAGACTAAATGTTTGTATGCGGTTCGACGAAAAGGTCGTGGTCGCGGGACTGAAAATGATGCCCGGAAAAGGATTGCCATAAGCATTGTCGATCAAAAGCGGTACGCCATACTTCGCCGCCAGTCCGTCGAGTAACGCAACCTCCTCGTCCGTGAGTACGTTACCGCTGGGATTGGATGGGCGGCTCACGGCGATTGCCCCAACCGTACCGGTACGCAACACCGACTCCACCGCTTGAGCATCTAATCGATATTTGAACCGTGGTCCGGCCATGTCGGTCGATGGAAGCCATTCGATTTGCGGTTTACAGCCGACGAAAAGGTCCTCGTCCAAACCCACATCGGCGTAACCGACATATTCCGGAATGATGGGCAACAAAATTTTGCGACGCACGCCATCGCCACAGGTTCCGGCGAGGATGTTGAACAAACAAAAAACTGCCGTTTGGGCACCAGTGGTCACGGCGACGTTCTCTGGACCGATCTGCCAGCCGAACCGCTCACGAAACAGTGTCGCGACGGCGTTCAAAAATTGCGGATTCCCTTGGGGCGGATCATAATTGAGAAGCATCCGATCAAACTCAGACTCGTTTGACAGCAGCATCGCGTGCATTTTCTCACGCCAAAAATCTTGCAGCAGTGGAACGGACGCTGGATTTCCGCCACCTAACATCAGCAGATCCGGACGAGTCGTCATCGCCGTGCCAAGATCGTCCATCAATTCCAAAATACCGCTACGCGAGGCTAGTTTGCGACCGATCCCTGAATACTGCTGACCATGTGGGGAGGTTTCGAGCTGGCTGACGGAAACGTTTTGCGAACATTGGGGACCGGGCTGACCCTCCGATGATTTCTGTGGAGACGGAATCGGCATTTTCGACTTATTCCATTTGCTTTGTGTTTAGGAGGCGGGATTTCTTGAAAAAATCTCTCTCGACCAAGTTCAAATCAATCACCGGTTCCATCGAAGATGACCACCCATCTGGGTTCTGAGCGGGGCAATACCCCCAGGAGACAACGATAACCGATTATTTTCAACGAAAACGACGTACAGTATAGAGGATATTTTCGCTTTTCACAACTCTTTTCATCTCCGTTGTTTCCACTGGCAGGTTGGGACGCTTTTTTCCCGCGTTTTTGAATATTGCCCGAAAAAATTTGCCCGTCAATTCAAATGTCATTGGAACATGTGTATAATGGGCGGAAACACCGTCGGAAAGACGGGAATGTCATGCGCATTTTCGAACCATCGTATGGTGAAATACGTTTTTTTATGGTAAATATCATAGCTCTCCATCTGATATGAAATAAATTTACACCTATAGATATCTATGAGAAAGGGTGCCTTATGCAGAGATCAAGGCGTACGCTTTTACAGCAGTGTGGATTATTCGGCGCGGCGATGGCATTGGGACTTCCTCGTGAGGCAGTGTCGCAAACCGTTCCATCCGAGCAAGTCCAGCTCCAGTACAAACGGATTGATTCCGCTCAGCGATGTTGGCATATTTCCACGTCGGTCGAAAGCTACCAAATACACCCCGATTTTCCCGAAATTTTGGCCGACGCCGGGATCACGGACGCTTGGTTGGACACTTTTTTCTATGGACACTGGCCATATTCGTGGGAAGAGATTGAAGCGTGTATTCGGAAGCTGCAAAAGGTGAACATTACGCCGCATTTTATCGCGGTGCCATTCTGTCATGGTGGTGGTTCGCTTGATCCGCCGGATCCTTCCGGGTTTCCGAATCTGCCGCCTAAACATTGGAAAACGATGAAACGAATCGACGGAAGCGAAAATTGGGGATTCGGCTTCCATCCATCCGCTCAGGACGAACTGTGCGACTCGGTGCGAACACTGTACAAACGTTACGGTGCGTGTGATTTCTTTTTGGATGACGACTTTCGATTCGCCTGTTCGCCGGCGTCGTTATGCGGATGTATTTGCGATGAACATCGTCTCGATTTTCTCGAAAAAACGGGCACGGCGGAATCGCAATGGAATCAACTTCTCGAAGAAATGCGAAGCAATGAGGATACTCCGCTCGCACGCCGTTGGATGGATTACACTTGCGATTTGCTCACAGGTTGTTTTCGCAAAATACAGGCGGCGGCACCTCAGGTTGATCTCGGCAATATGATCATGTTCATGGGATCGGAAAAGTCGGGTATTCGACTGGATGATTATCGTGATGTGTTGTTTCGTGTTGGTGAGCTGATGTTCAGTGATGGTGAGTTTCAATCGGTACAGGGCAAGACGGCCGAGTTATTTAGTGCGCTGTTCCACATGCGTTTTCCGTCGTCACATGGTCGTGCGTTCAGTGAGACCACGATTTTTCCACCAGGCTCGTTATCGGCGGAAAATATGGCCGCGAAGCTGGCGGTTTCGACGATTGCCGACACACGAAATACCATGTTCATGTCCGGTTTGACACCGATTCCGATGGATTATTGGGGGATATTGAAGCCGCGGATGCAACATGAAGCGGCGATCCATGCGAAAATCGTCGGGCACTCACCAGTGGGACCGTTCAAACATTATTGGGGAATGGCGGCACGTTATTTCGATCTCGGTTGGATTAATGAGATTTTCAGCCAGTTCTTGGCTTTGGGGGTTCCGTTCGAGGTTTGCGACACACTTTCGGATCACGGTTGGACCTTTTTGGGACGCTGTGATGCGCGGGATATTGCGGCGGGCAAGACGGCCAATCCGGGTACCCATTGCGTTGTACGTTCTGATCAATTCGACGCGACGGCCCAAAATGCGAAAACGTCCTTCGTTTGTGTCGAAAATACATTGGACGCTCTTTTTGCTTGGCGGCGTGATGCGGTCCTGCCGATGCTGATCGAACGTCAAATTCCCTTTGTCGAAGAGGAAACGCCCGTCGTGTGCGCGTGGTATCCGACGGCTCATGCGGTGGTGTTGTGGAATCTTGAAAACGAGGAGAAAACGGTAAACGTTCGCCTCGGACAGACGCGACAAACCGTTACGCTCGGCGCGCAATCCAGCGGGCTGCTTGAACTGCCGAATCCCGTGTGAATTGGAGTCTTCCAGTAGAATGTGTGAGCCATCTTGATGCCTGTCTCATTTGGCAAATGTTCCAATCACGATTCTTCCGTTGAAGATCGTTTTGGGCGGGGATCCACCCGTTATATTTGCAATCGAGAGGGCGGTGGCTCTTTTTACGACCTGAGGATAAAACGGCAAAAAGACTCGACGGCAGTTGCGCCGTCCGTGAATGGCTTGACTTGCTATGCGACATGTTTCCGTGTATAACCAAGGGATATGTTTGGGGCAGGTGGGGATGGTGGTGATTTTCCGCTGGTGATGGGATACGCTTTTCATGGATAAATATCGTTATATTCTGGGGGTGCCGATTATTTTGGCGATTGTGGCCCTGTGTTGGATCGAGGCGGTTCATCCGATTCAAATTCCTGTGTGTGTTCGCGCGGATGAATTGTGCAATGTGCCGCCATTGCCCTCAACATTTGCCGATCGGCCGGCCGCGGATTCGTCCACTTGTGAACCGGTGACCGCGAAAATTCCCGGACTTTGGATCTTGCCGATTTTATTATTGGTGGGATTGGCTGGGGTGTATGAAGCACTTCAAATGGTCGAGAAACTCGGTGCCAACGCGCCTCGCAAAACGGTTTTGCTCTTCGGTTCGCTCATACTTCTTGCTCCGTGGATGCCGTTTTTCTATGCATTGATTCGGAAAACATCATGGTACGGTACCATGTTGAGCGGATTACCGACCTTCCAATCAAACGATTTTGCTATATGGATGGAACGTTCGGGCCTCGTGTTGATCTTCCTGCTGTTCGTTTTTGGCGCGTTGTGCGTAATGCTGACGCAGATGAAGAAGTATCCTGGTCCACAATCTAACGGTCAAACTTTTCGCGGCATTCTCGGGGGAATATTTGTTCTCTTTTACCTGCCGGTACTGCTGAGTTTTGCGTCGTTGATACTATTGCGATGGGGGGGGACGATGCTCGGTGTTGTCGTTCTGTTGACGAAATCGGGCGATATGGGAGCGTATTGGGTGGGCAGAACATTCGGAAAACGTATCTCGAAAGCGGATGCGGGGAAGATGGGGTGCCCTGGGAAAGAAGGGTTCCCGAAACATCCGATGTCGCCTATTTTGTCGCCGAAAAAAAGTTGGGAAGGGGCCTTGGGAGCGACTTTGTTACCAGTTTGTATGTCGGTTATTTTGTCGTTGGCGGCTTTTGGTTCCGATGCGACGTGTTCCGTGGAACCGCTGTCGCTCTTGGCCAAACAGCTTGGTTTCATGGTTTTCGCCACGCTTGCTGGGGCAACGCTGGGCATTGTGGGGCTTTTGGGCGATCTTGCGGAGTCGTTCCTTAAACGTGAGGCGGGCGTCAAAGATTCAAGTACGTGGCTTCCTGGTTTTGGCGGCATTCTCGATATGGTCGATTCGGTGCTTTTTGCCGCGCCGGTGGCCTTTCTCCTGCTTTGTATAGGAGATTTTTTACGGTAATGGTGGGTCGCGGCTTGTTCCTCGCCGCCCAACGTGGAACCGTTGGGGCGACATGGCGGAAGGCGGACTGATACCGGAAGATGTGTGCCGAGGTGGGCAGGCGGAATCGCTTCGCGGCGATTCCGTACTACTGTAGACTTTGGGGAGGGGGGCATGTGGTTCTGATAGACCACCAAGGAGGTTTTTCCGGTTTCCGATTTCGTCCATCCGGGCATACTAGACTGTGGCAAGTCCGGATGGCGCGAGAGCCGACGTGGTGAAAAGCTGTCGGATGAGAGCGATTAGCTCTCGACCGTCTGTTCGTCCTTTAGCTCGGCAAACATTTGCTCCGGCGGCCTCACATTGTTTAAAAAGGACGCCATCGTCCCAGCTGGTGAGAATCAGAATCGGTCTGTGCCCAGCGGCCCTCCGCAAACGCTCGACCGTCGCCACGCCACGACTGTCCGGCAGTGTCAGATCGCTCATAACCAGATCAATCGCGTACCGAGTGTCGGGGAAAACAGGCTGGCAAGACGTGTCGGATAAGGGGGGGGCTGGTGAGGAATGGTTTTTGAAATGGTTACCGAGCGAACTGGCTGGTACAATCGTTTGTCGCAACAAATTCTCCGCCAATGTGAGCGAATCGGCTCCCACCACTTCGATGGGAAACGTCGCGTATTCTAGGAGATCATCTCGCAAAAGCCCGAACATTGGCGCATAATCTTCGATGAGCAACAGTCGTAACGGTTCCCCAAAACCTTGCTCTGCCATATGGACCTCCCATTAAGTTTGTGCTGTGTTTAAGAGATTGAATGGTCGAAAATGATGTTTGTGAATGATGACCGGCAACGTGGATAGATCAAGTCGTTCAGTGGAGTGTAAAATAAAAGGTGCTTCCCAAACCGACTTCCGAATGGATGCCGATCAGCCCGCCGTGACGTTCCACGATACGTCGGCAAGTGGCCAAACCGATGCCGTATCCCATCGTAGGGACCAGTGTGCGAGGCTCGGTCCTCAATGCCGAAACCGACGCCGAAGTGGAAGCGGCGGTCGGGGCAGAGGAACACGATTCACGATCGAAAATCAAGGGCTGGTGTTCCGGTGGAATCCCGATACCACGATCCGACACCACAAAAATGGTCGATTTTGTGCGAATCGAAGGGGGGACGTTCTCTAATATTATGGCACGCCAGTCCAGCGAGGCTTCCGTCGCGGAATGTGTGGCCGTCTCCATTTGACCGTTGACGATGGCGGCAATCCATACCTTCGGCGTCTCGGCACCTCCGTACCGAATGGCGTTGCTAATCAAATTTTGGAATAACAGGTGAAGTAATACGGGATCGGCGGCGATATCGGGCAACGTGCTACGAATGATGGTTGTTCCATGCTCCGCCACTCGATCGCTCAGCTCGCACAAGACGCGATCGAGAATCTGATCGGTTCGAATTTTCGTCGTTTGTACAATGGCGGCTCCCGGTCGAGCCTGTCGCAACAGCGTTTGAATCCGCGAGGCCAGTTCCTTCGCCGAATCCTCCGCATACTGCAAGTAAGCCAGTTCCTTTTCTTTGGGGGGCAGTGTGGCGAATTCCTCCAATGAATTCGCATGTTCGGAATGCTTTGTCGTGTTGGAATTTTCTGCCGCGCAAGGCGGGACGCTCGTTACGCTGTCGGTCTCCGGAAGTTTCGTGTACCCCGCAAGTTTTCGGAACCGTTCTAAACTGCGTCGAATGACATGAAGCGGGTCCTGCAAATCGTGTGAAACCGCGTGGGCGAAATGTTTCAGATCTCGGTTCGATCGCTCCAGTTCTTGCCGCGATTGCTGCCAGGCGGTGCGTTGCTTTGCGAGACGGTCAAGCATACACCGATGAACACGTCGAAGCTGCTCCATCCGCCGCGTATGTTCCCGTCTCCAAGCTCGTTTACTTAACATGCCGAACAGGATTGCCAATATATCGAATCCTATCACCCAAAAAAATACGCCTCTATTCGTTCCACGTGTCAAAAGTTCACGCAATAAGCCGAACTGAGTACCTAAAAGTAGTAATATACCACTATAAAACAACCATCGAGCCGCGTTAAAATTCCTATGTTTCCTCGGTTTTCGCCCCATAGATACCTCGCTATTCGCTTGATTGCTATTCGGCATACTCGGTTTGGACCAACATTCCGCTGTCTCAATCAATCTTTTTGTACAGGTTCGATTGGGCAGGTATTTGCGACCGCGTTTTTCGCCCCCAAAATGACTCTGGGCCAAAGTCAAATCGGTCGCATTCCGGATAGAGTTCACATGTAGGTTACTCTAGCCGAATTACTGGGTTGATTCAATATGGTACGGTAAAAAATAGTAGGGTAAATCTGTAACAGATTGTAAAATAAGGAGTTATTGAGTTTTCTTGTTTAGCGTAAAAACTTTGGAACGGGATGCGGACGAGGCTTCTACCACGTGAAAACACCTAAACGGGATGGTGGAACAGAGTATTTTTTACCGTAACGAGATGATATGAGACCACCTCTTTTGGGCTGAAATGGGTAAAAATAGAGAAGTTCGCGAACGTTCTAGGAGTGGGGGCTTCCGTTGGAGAAGAAATGGGGATACTATAGTGTTATTGGTTCGTTGAATGATGCCGTTGGAATAGGATATGCGTATGCCGTCAACGTTTTTCGAAAAAATACGCGAAAATTTAAGATTCGGTCACGTGGCCTCGACACAGGATGTATTGTCCGACTCGTCGGAGCCAACGGAGTCGGAACGTCCGAAAATGCGCATCGTCGAGGGTTCTGCGTCGCATTTCGTTGATGAGACGACTCAGCTGCTTCGAACACGTTTGAACGCCGTGGTTTGGATTACGACGTTTGTTTTTGGCTTACCGTTTGTTCTGTCGCTCGTTTTTGGCCATCCCGGGCCATTGCCGAGTTTTCGTGCGGTGAATCTGCTGCTATGTGTGGTACTGCTCATCATATTTGGGCGATTTCGACAGATTCCGGGGCCGGTACTGCGTGTTTTCGAGTTTGGACTTTATGTGATCGTTTCGCTCCAAGTGGTGTTGATGCTTTGGGCGGGGATTTTCCGCGAGATCAGTTTGGGCGATCCGTTCGGCGCGGCGACGCACGCGCACGTGCTACTGGCTGGTTGGGCGTTATTACTCCAGACGTTCACGGTTCTTTTGCCCAATACGTGGAAACGCGCGTTGAGCGTGATGTTGCCCTTGTCGTTGTTTCCGTATTTGGCCACCTGGTGGATGGTGCATTACGCGCTTCCGCCGGATGTTTTGACGCAACACATTCATGAGTTAGGCCTGTGTTTTGAACAGGGAATCCAAACATTGGTGCCGATTTCGTTGTTTTCCGTGGTCACCGGGACAGTCAGCGCGCATGTGTTGTATTCTGTGCGTAAACAGGCGTTTCGCAATCGTCAATTGGGACAATACGTACTGAAAGAAAAACTCGGCAGTGGTGGTATGGGCGAGGTTTATCGTGCGGAACACCAATTGCTAAAACGTCCGTGCGCGGTCAAATTGATCCATCCGGAGAAGGCTGGCAGTCCCGTTACGTTGATGCGATTTGAGCGAGAAGTGTGCGCGACGGCTCAATTGACACATTTGAACACGGTCGAAATTTTCGATTACGGCCGCTCGGATGACGGAACGTTTTATTGCGTAATGGAGCTGTTGCCAGGGATGACGCTGGATGAACTGGTCAAACGTTATGGACCGTTGCCTGCCGGACGAGTGATTTGGTTCTTGCGACAGGTCTGTGGGGCACTCCATGAGGCACATGGCAAAGGTCTGATCCATCGGGATATCAAGCCGGCTAATATTTTCGCCGCTGAACGTGGCGGAGTTTTTGATGTGGCGAAATTGCTCGATTTTGGACTCGTTCGTAAGATTCAGAGTCGTTCCGCGGTACCGGGCGTATCGGGATTGATCGGCGCGATGGGACACAGCGACGGTGAACGACCGATTACGGATTCGGAAGCGGTGTCACGTCCGGGGCGATTCTGCGGTACACCCTTTTATATGTGTCCAGAACAGGCAAAAAATTACGAAAATTTAGATGCGCGTAGCGATATCTATTCGTTGGGCGCGGTGGCGTACTATCTGCTCACCGGACGTCCACCGTTCATCGGAAACTCGATTCGTGAACTCGTGGCCCAACATTTGCAAAGTCGCGTCGAACCGCCGCGTAGTCGGAACGTAGAAGTACCGGAAGATTTAGAAGCTATCGTGTTGCGTTGTCTCGAAAAAACTCCCGAAAATCGATATCAAAATGTGGTCGAACTCGAACGTGCGCTGATGAGGTGCGAAGATGTGCCGCGATGGAACGAAGATTTGGCGTTGGAATGGTGGCAGCGGATGCGAGAAGTCGAACGACTCCAACGGCTCTCTCCGGTTGATCCAGACGCTCCGACACTCGACAGTGAAGATGGTCCATGAGGTGTGAATCCATGGGGCGATGATCCACGGCGTTGCCGCCATGTTCAATAATCGCCCGCTGTTGGGCCATTGTCGGAAGCCCGCGGCCCCATCAGAAGCCTGCGGATTCCCTTTCTTTGCGAAAATGAAAGCGGCGTTCGTCGATTATTTTGAACGTATGGCGTACATTTCGTCACCGATCTGACGTGCTGCCTCGATCAGTTCTGGGTATGGCGTATCGACAATGTCGATAAATC
>JAQVKF010000306.1 GCA_028694795.1 Thermoguttaceae bacterium
TGTCGAATCCTCGATGCTCGTCACACTGTTCGGAATGGTCACCGACGTCAGACCGCTGCAACCATAAAATGTCGAATCCCCGATGCTCGTCACACTGTTCGGAATGGTCACCGACGTCAGACCACTACAACCCTCAAACGCCGACTCCCCGATGCTCGTCACACTGCTCGGAATGGTCACCGACGTCAGACCACTGCAACCCTCAAACGCCGACTCCCCGATGCTCGTCACGGGCAAATCTTCAATCGTTGACGGAATAACGACGGTTCCTTCCGTTTTCTTGTTTTTCAGTCCTGTAATCGTTACTTTACCATCTGACGTTTCATATTCAAAATCACTCGTGGGATTGGCTGTGATTTCTGAAACAGGTTTTTCTTCTGAGGCAAATCTGGATATCACAGGAGTATTCGTGTTGACGTACGAGATGTCATTCTCTTTAGCATACATCTCTGCTACGGAATTCTTAGGCGTCCGAATGGTAAGCTCGTTACAACCCTCAAACGCAAACTTTCCGATGCTCTTTACGCTACTCGGAATCTCCAACGACGTTAGGCCACCACAGCCCTGAAATGCCCACTCCCCGATGCTCGTCACACTGTCCGGAATCGCATAGATGGAACCACTTTTGCCTGCAGGGTAAGTATGCAAGGTTCGACCATCACGTGTAAAAAGCACACCGTCCACACTTTTGTACGCAGTATTCCCCGAAGCTATTTCGATCGACGTCAGGCCATCACAACCCGAAAATGCCGCCACCCCGAGGCTTGTCACGCCCAACGGGATCGTATAAGAGGTCCCAGATTTACCTTTAGGATAGGAGTGTAATGTCTTGCCATCGTAGGTAAAAAGCACTCCATCCACGCTCCGATATGCGGCATTATCTGAAGCCACCTCGATTTTACTCAACTTATCACACCCCAAAAACACCATCCACTCAATACTCGTCACGCTCTCTGGGATCGTCACCGACGTCAGGCTGCTGCAACCATAAAACACCCACTTCCCAATGCTCTTTACACTGTTCGGAATGGTCACCGACGTCAGACCGCTACAACTATAAAACGTCCTGTTCCCGATACTTGTCACACTGTCCGGAATGGTCACCGACGTTAGGCCGCTGCAACCATAAAACACTCCATCCACGATGCTCGTCACGGGCAAATCTTCAATCGTTGACGGAATAACGACAGTTCCTTCCGTTTTCTCGTCTTTCAGGCTTGTAATCGTTACTGTATCATCTGATTTTTCATATTCAAAATCGCTCGCGGGATTGGCTCTGATTTCTGAAACAGGTTTTTCTTCCGAGGCAAATCTGGATATCATAGGAGTATTCGTGTTGACGTACGAGATGTCATTCTCTTTGGCGTACTTCTCTGCTACGGAATTCTTAGGCGTCCGAATTGTAAGCTCGTTACACCCCGCAAACGCAAACTTTCCGATACTCGTCACACTGCTCGGAATGGTCACCAGCGTCAGACCGCTACAACTTTCAAACGCCGCCACCCCAATGCTCGTCACACTATCCGGAATGGTCACCGATATCAGACCTCTACAATCAAAAAACGCCCTGTTCCCGATACTTGTCACACTACTCGGAATGGTCACCGACGTCAGACTGCTGCAACCATAAAACACCCACTTCCCAATGCCCTTTACACTACTCGGAATCTCCACCGACGTTAGACCACTACAGCCATAAAACGCTCCATCCTCGATGTTCATCACACTACTCGGAATGGTCACCGACGTTAGGCCGCTGCAACCATAAAACACTCCATCCACGATGCTCGTCACGGGCAAATCTTCAATCGTTGACGGAATAACGACAGTTCCTTCCGTTTTCTCGTCTTTCAGGCTTGTAATCGTTACTGTATCATCTGATTTTTCATATTCAAAATCGCTTGCGGGATTGGCGACGGCCATTGGCGACGATTTAACCGCGACCAACGGCATTCCGCAAGCGCTACAAAAATTGGCGGTATCTGGATATTCCGTTCCGCATTTCGGGCATGAACGCATCATTTTTCCCATGAATCGTTAAACAGGGTACAGCATTATCGTACAAAAAGACTCTCTTGGCGATGAGTATATCCGTATGGGGTTACCCCCCTTCGTAGGTGGCTGAACATGTGAAGATACTTTTCTTGAAGGTCTGACATTTTTCCTTCGTATCACGAACGCTCTGTGTGTGCAAACCTATGGAATCCTGTGATTTCAGTCTCATCTACCATGGAATGGATATTCTCGTATTCACAGGTAATAGCCCTTGCACTCGTGGTGGAATGAGGTACATTCCTCCCAGCATTGTAGTTTATCGTCCCGCGTATTGCCAGCGGGGGATGATGTCATTTCTTGTCATACCTGTGTCGGTATTTCGAAGAAACTCCCTGGATCGGAGTGATTTTAGGGAATCCATGGTTGGCGAGGTTGGTACGAACAGCAGAAAAATCAGCGGATATCCGCCGATACTTAGGGCATGTTCACATCATTCGACGTAGCCATTCGCGGGTGATGGCAAGGTGAACGAAAGCGAGATACATGATATTCAATTCATCATCACGTATAAAAACACGACGAGGCGTCAGAACCGTTTACGAAAACTTTTTGCCTCATTCCGACGTTTCTAAAGCGTTTTAT
>JAQVKF010000137.1:0-3860 GCA_028694795.1 Thermoguttaceae bacterium
AACCGAAACTTTTTACCTGACATAGACGCTACCGCTTCACACGGCGCACCTGCGGGTATCATAACCGAAACTTTTTACCTGACATAAACGCTACCGCTTCACACGGCGCACCTGCGGGTATCATAACCGAAACTTTTTACCTGACATAGACGCTACCGTCTCACACGGCGCACCTGCGGGCATCATAATCAAAACTTTTACCTGACATAAGCATGGTCAAATCAGCAGATTGCAGCACTCTTTGAATAGAACCAAGCGATTTAGACATACAAACATTACGGAATTTCAACACGCCGTTTGGCATTGGCGACTTAAACTTGTACCATATAGCGACCTCAACTCGCCACGCAAGAAGGATAAGGGATCCGAATTTCAAAAAATGGGAAGAAGAAAAAGTGCTTGCGATCCTAGAATGTGTTAAGATATAATCGGCACGGACCAATGGCCAGGAATGCGGCAGTAGTATTGAAGCCCATATATTCGCTGATTGTACGACTTACTGGTTAGTGCATCTATGATCATATGTAAATTTTTCTCAAAATAATGATGAGTTCGATATGAAGCAAGCAGAATATCAAAGGGCTTCCCAAATTTGGCAAGCGGGAGTCGCAGCCGTTGATCCCGAAAAACTCATTCAAGAACGTCTGCGTTTGGAGGGTTCGGCCTTCGTCGTAACCGTCCCGAATTCGAACTATTTTGCGCAGGAATTGCGTTTCGATGGACGTAAGCTGGAACGGATTCTCGTGGTCGGAGCGGGTAAAGCGGGTGCCACGATGGCCGCCGCCGTCGAGCGTCTCTTTTTGAGTGACATTCCGACATCCGATTTTTGGCAAACTCGGTTCGCTGGTGGTTGGGTCAATGTGCCAGCGGATTGTGTGCGACCGTTACGACGGATTCAGCTTTGCGCGGCACGTCCCGCTGGTGTGAACGAACCACGGCCTGAGGGCGTCGTGGGCACACGTGAAATTTTGCGACGCGTCTCCGAACTAACGCCTCAGGATCTATGCATCTGCCTTATTTCGGGCGGCGGCTCAGCTTTGTTACCCGCACCCATCGAGGGCATTTCCCTCGGCGAAAAGATCGCGGTCACACGCTTTCTGTCCGGTGCGGGTGCGAATATCACCCAGCTAAACAAAGTGCGTAAACAGCTTTCGGTGGTCAAAGGCGGAGGGTTGGCTCGTGTGTGTCGCGCCCCTCTCGTCTCGCTCATTTTATCCGATGTGTTGGGAGATCCATTGGATGTGATCGCATCTGGTCCCACGGTTCTTTCAGACGGTTCGCCTATTTCCAACGCCACGGATTCGAGTGAACTAGCACAGGAAGCGTTGGAAATTCTGAGGACATTCCACGCCGATGCTCCCCACAGCGGGGTAAGTACCAATCTTTGGCGTGTGCTGGAAACAAAAGCTATTGCGGAAAAACAATCGCCTTATCCCCCCGCGTTTTCCGCAAATCAGATTTGGAATCTAGTCCTTGGCAACAATCGAACGGCGGTCGAGGCCGCCGCGGACGAGGCTCGAAAGCTCGGATATGAGGTGGTGTCGGCGGAATCAGCGGAAAAATGCGAAGGGAATGTCCACCAGGTCGCCATTTCGCTTGTCGATCGCATGCTTGCTCAAATCCAACAGCGAATGAGTACAGATACGACACAACCTCCACTGGCAATGATCAGCGGTGGTGAACCTGTGGTCCAACTCGCCGAGGCTTCGATCCGCGGCAAAGGAGGTCGCAATACCCAGCTCGTTTTGGAAGCCTTGATACGATTGTATAGTTATCGATTTCCAGATTCACAGCCGCGTTCCTTCCCACATGAAAATTTAGCTGACGGGGTTTCGGATGTGCCACTCGTCCCGCGATATGCGGAGGAATTCCGAAATTGGGTCGAGCAGATGGTGATTCTTTCCGGTGGCACCGACGGTGAAGATGGTCCGACGGATGCAGCGGGCGCGGTCGGTTCACTTGCAACATTCACCGAGGCGGATTCCCGCGTGATCCATACGTTTAATGCAAAAAGCACGGGAAATACTAACACCACGACAAATAGAACGAATACCACCGAGGCGGATGACGCCATTGTCCAACTGGCGGCAGATGCCATTGATCGCAATGACAGCTGGACATTTTTCCATCGAGTTGGCGGATTACTCCGGACCGGTCCCACAGGAACCAATGTGTGCGATCTGCGTGTCGTCCTCTTCGAATCTCGCCGCGAGGCGTGACAGTGGCCGCAACATAACAGCACATACGTACACGTCGCAACACTAATATTCACGCCGAAAAATAGATGCACATAAACTGCACATCTGTATCAAAGCGGCACAAGCGAACGCAGAAATGCGGGATTCATGTTATGGCACGAGTGTCGCGGCAGCTTGATCGAACGCGGCTTTGGCTTCGCCCTGTTTTGGCACGCCGGTCACTTGCACCATATAAATGGTCACCACATTCCGCTGGGGAAAAACACGAGCATCAGTCGCATGGGCACCGCCGTGGCCAAAGCTGCCACCATCCCCTAAAAACGTGCCAAAGCCGTATGGAGTATCTGGCGACGCATCACCGGTTTGTCGATGCGAAATGAGATCAATCGCCGAACCCGAAACCAAGCGTTTCCCCTGAAATTCGCCACGTCCGAGCAACATCTGATAGAATTTCAGAATATCACCCGCCGTCGAGAAGAGCAATCCGCCACCATCGGAAAAGCGGGTAGTCGTCGAATCAATCGGATAATTCAGGAAACCGATTGGGGTTTGGCGAAGCTGTTTTTGATCCGCGTTCCAACTGTACGATTGGGCATAATTTTCGAGCATTTCCGCCGTTGGAAAAAAGGTCGTATGGGTCATTCCGAGCGGTTCAAAAATCCGTTGCTTACAAAAATCTTCGAACTTTTGTCCCGACACTTTTTCGACAATCGCCGCCGCGATATCGATACCCACATTCGAATAGTTGAACTTCGTTCCTGGTTCCGATTCGAGCGGTATATCAGCTATGTCTTGCATTTTACGGGCTAACGGCATCGCATCAATTCCGAATCGAGTCATATACGGCGTCAAAAACGCCCAGCCGGACGTATGTGAAAGCACTTGCCGAACGGTCGGAATCTGACGTGGTTTTTTCAGCAAAATATCGCCATTTTCTTGGGGAACGGCCACCTTCACCTGTTCAAATTCCGGCAAATATTTCGAAATCGGATCATCCAGTCCAATTTTCCCCTCGTCCACGAACATCAGCACCGCGACACCCGTAAACGTTTTGGTCATCGACGCAATCCAAAAGAGCGTATCTTCACGCATTGGCTGCTTCTTCTCAATATCGGCATAACCTAACACCGTGGTGTCAATCACTTGATCTTTCGTCGCCACCATTGTCACAAAACCAGGCATTTCACCTGATTCGACAAATGGCGTTAAAGCCGCTGTCACCGGGCTGGCGACGGGCGTCGTGTTCGCCGCAGAAGCGGTCGATTCCTGAGCCTCACACGGTTGGTACAACAGCCCACAGACGCATAACGCCAGCGTCATCACCATGGTATCCAGCACATTTCGATGGAAAAAATCACGCACAGGTTTATCTCCGTTATTCAAGTTCATTTTTTCACCTGGTTCATCACAGCCTCCGCCGCGCGATCGAACGCAGCCTTGGCGTCATTTTGCTTCGGAATGCCCGCCGCCTGGACCATGTACACTGTAACGCAGCCTTTTTGATTCCAGACTTTGCCATCCGTCGCATAAGCTCCGCCATGTCCGAACCATTCCGCACCACCATCCGCGCTCAAAAACGTGCCCAAACCGTAGAGGTCGCTCGTTTGATCGCCGGTCTGTTTCCGATCCAATTCCGCAACCGCCGCCTCGGACAACAGGCGT
>JAQVKF010000137.1:3870-11201 GCA_028694795.1 Thermoguttaceae bacterium
GATATTCTCCACGATTAAGCAACATTCGATAAAATTGGGTCATATCGTTCGCGGTCGAGAAAACTCCACTACCGCCATCGGAAAATCGGTTCGACCACTGCTCCAACGGATAAGTCAGCAGGGATGCCTCACAATTCACGAGTTTTTTCAGCTCGCCGTTCCATGCGTACGAAACCGCGGTATTCGCCACATCCTCCGTGGTGGGGAACCACGTGGTATGCGTCATGCCAAGCGGTTCAAAAATTCGTTTCTGGCAGAAATCTTCAAATTTTTGTCCCGACACTTTTTCGACGATCGCCGCACCCACATCAATTCCCATGTTCGAATAGCTGTATTTTTCGCCAGGATTGAATTGCAGTGGTGTTTCAGCGATGAGAAAAGCCTTGCGATCCAACGGTAAGGCATCCGGTCGGAATCTCGTAAAGTAAGGCGTGGTAAATTTCCAGCCCGCCGTATGCGACATCACCTGTCGAATGGTCGGTACGCTGGTCGCTTTCCGTAAAAGAATCTCTCCATTTTCTTGCGGAATTTCCACTCGGACATTTTCAAACTCTGGAAAATATTTTGAAACCGGGTCGTCAAGTGAAATTTTGCCCTCGTCCACCATCATCATGACCGCGACGCTGGTGATCGTTTTCGTCATCGACGCGATCCAAAATCGAGTCTCTTTTTCCATCAGTTTCTTTGCGTCCACATCCGCATAGCCAACGACGGAAAAATCAAGAATTTCGTCTTTCGTCGCCACAATCGTCACGAAACCGGGCATTTCGCCTGATTCAACGAATGGCGTTAAAGCCGCGACGACCGGACTGACAGAATCCGACGACGCTTGAGACTCCTCCGTTTCCTGCGACCAAATCGGCGTCACATTCAAACCGATGAACAGCGTTGCCAACATGGCATATTGTCCACAGAATTTCCATATACGCATCAGCAAAATCTCCTCAAAAACGATTTCTGATCCACGGACCACAGAAAGCCAGTATAACGTTTTTTCAGTAGACAAACCAGCGTGTGATTTGATCAATCGTTTTGGTGAATTGATCGACGGATTTATCGAGTGGCATCTTTTCTTTTGTGTTTTGAGACCATGGAGGAGGTTCCTGCGAGCTTGCGTTTGGCTGAAAAATATCCCAAAAATTTTGAACTGGCGATCCCCAGTTAGCTAAAAGCGACCACACTGACGGCGAGAGCGTTGTGGTAAGCGTACGCATCCCTACGGCAAAAGTCGAATCAGGTTGTAACATCTGCTGCACACCGGATAACTCGGGAAAATCCATTTTTAACTGATTCAAATGAGTAATCGCGGTATAAATTTCGTTCGTTCCGGCGCTTAAATTTCCATCCATGAGATATTTCATCGCCATTTGTGACTCGATACCAACGATAAGAAGGCGATATTCCGGAACGTAAGGATATCGTGTGATCAGGCGTTCCGTAATGCGTTTCGCCTCCACAAACTCTTCCAACGAAGTACGAGAGATGCCCTTGCTCACAAGCACCTGAGCCAACTCCTTTTGATACTCGGTAAAGCTCGGATTTTGAACGATCAGCGGACGCAGTAGAGCCGTCGCGTCGCTCGCCAACACCAGAATTTCATCCGAAGAGTTCGACACCTTTCGACGCAGCGATTGGATCAGGAATCGTTCGCTCTGTGCCTTTGCAAAGGCATATTCCGAACGATTTTGCGGCGTCAACAGTGGATCGGCCATCCGAACGGCAACTCGATGCCAGTATTCCGCCACCGTTTCAAACGTCAACGGATCGCAATCAGATTCCATTTGAGCGAGCAACTGCCGGTTCGATTCCATGGAGAAAAACGTTTCCGTATCCGCATCCGTCGCCAAAATGCCTAACGTATTACAGGTGCGTATCTTCTCTAACATGGCCGGCGTACTCGTCAACGGCGCCAAAATACGCAACGCCCGCCAATGTTCGTCCACACATTGGTTCAAAATCGTCTCTCTCGAAACGGTAGCCTCCGAAAGCCCGATACGCCGCGCACAACCCAACTCATTGTGGATTCTCGCGATTTCCACCTGATTCGCTTCCGCCTCCGGCACAACGGCGTAGTATTCCAGCGATTGTTCGAACGCCTGAATCGCTTGCTTCGATTCGCCCAACATTAGATAAACGAAACCGATCCGCGCGAATGTCTGAGCCGTTTCGCGTTGAAGTCGGGTATTTTGCTGATTTTTCTCGGCGAGTTCTTCGTAAAATTGCAATAATTTCTCAAATTTCCAGCGATCCGTAGGAGCCGGCATCGTGTAGACGGCGAATGCGGCACGCGACGTGGACATGGGAAACGTTTCGTCAAGAATATTCAGAGCCAGCGTCAGATTTTGCTCCGCTCGGTCACGTTGTTCCCGCGTTTTCGCCTGTTCCTCACGCGACAAAGCGAGCGAACGTTCGGCGATACCACGTTGGATCTCCGCACGACCGCATTCCGATTCCGCCCGCATATATTGGGTGTTGGCGGCTTGCAATGCCCAACAAGTGGACAAATATCCATACCACCCAGTGCATACGGCGACAAGAATAGCCCCAAACGCGATAGCCATCGGATAATAAATCCATGGATTACGACGCTTCCACCGGATGAAACGTTCACGCGGTGAAACCGGACGCGCGAGAACGGGACGATCATCCAGAAAACAGCGTAAATCGCCCGCAAACTGCTCTGCCGACGCATATCGCAACGCGGATTCGGGGTGGATCGCCTTTTCCACAATCCGTCGCAGGTCGAGCGGAATGTGAGGTATATGTTGTGAAAGCGACGTTGTCGCTCCCCCGCGTTTCACACTCATGATCAAATCCTCGCGACACGTCGCCGCAAAGACCGGATGAAGCCCCAATAGTTCGTAAAACGTCAAACCCGTGGCGTACAGATCTGTCAACGGTGTAGCAACCCCATCACATTGTTCCGGAGCCATATAACGTAGCGTACCGACCGGATTGCCACGCGTGTCAGAATTGGACGATTGTACAGGCAATGCCAAACCGAAATCGGTGATCCAAACACGTCCACCACGCTCTAAAATCAAATTTCCCGGTTTGATATCACGATGCAATACGCCTTCGTGGTGAATGTGCGCCAGCGCGTCCAACACTTGTAAAAAAAGGCCGCTCGCCCAGCGAAAATATGCCGGTGTATCGGGTTGCGGTACGCCGTAAGTACACATGATCTCCGTATTCCGAATCTGGATCGCACGGATCAGACGGTCCAAACTCAAACCATTAATGAGCTGCATCGCATAATAATACAGACCATGTTGCCGCCCGATTTCCAAAATCGGTACAACATTCGTATGGTGTAATTTGGCGACCGTTCGTGCTTCTCGAATAAAACAATTCTCCGATGGACTTCGTCCCATCGCCTCGATTTCCGAATCGGTCCGAAATAACGTGGCCTCTTCACACGACGGGGCAGAACCATACGACAGAGCGGAATCGCTCGACTTGGAATCTCCTTGCGGCCGGGCCAAATCAGTCGCAAGAGGCAATCCATCGGGAACGTGCTGCGAAACATCGGCTGCTGGTATGCCTGAAACGGAAGTATCTGAGACCGGTGCATCAGCGGAAGATGGACATATCGGCGCGTCCCCCCCAATGGAAAGCACTTTGACCGCGACGTGACGTTTAAGAGCGATCTGCTCCGCCTCGAACACGACCCCCATACCGCCGCGGCCCAACTCACGCAACATCCGAAAACCACCCAATAGAGGCAATATTTTCGTCGGAATCGACTTCGGATCATTCGCGTGTTTTGCGAAAAAGGAAAACAACAATTCACGTGAATCGTAGTATTGCGTCGAAACATCCGCCATCGGACGTGCTGCCGTTGGATGCGATGCTGTCAGACTTGCTGTCGTCTTCCGCCGACGCAACCCTTCTCGTTCCAACGAGATCATGGTCGATAACACGTGACGCAGTTCGGCGTCGTGCTGTGGATTTTCTGCCAAATAGTGAGAGACTAACGCACCCACACGGCTCGACCAGTCATTTTCCGGCCCAGCACCATCGGCGACCGGACTTCTCCCTTCCCCTAGAGCGGCGGTCCAGGCGGCGGAAACCACGTGCAACTGTTCGGCAAACTGCTCGACCAGCGTTTCAAATGGTGTCAGTGCAGCAGGCATCGGTCGTTCATCGGCGATCAACTCGTCATCTTTCGCAATGTCCCCCATGAGTCACTCCATATGATCGGAACGATGGAATGTTTCCAATTCAAGTAATCGTTGCTTCAGTTCCAATCCGCCGCGGAAACCCGTAAGCCGTCCCCGTTTGCCGACGACTCGATGGCACGGCACCACCAGCGGAATCGGATTGCGTCCGCACGCCGCCCCAACCGCGCGAACCGCTCGCGGTTGTCCCATCCGACTCGCAATCTCGCCATAACTCGCCGTCGTACCGTATGGAATTTTCCCCAATTCCGCCCACACACGGCACTGAAACGATGTACCATGTGATCGGATAGGCAACGTAAACTCCTGACGTTCGCCGGTCAAATAGGCCCGAATCTGCACAAAAGCCATCGTCACCAAATCTAGCGATTTTTCTTGCCAACCCCTCGCGGCGTTTCCAGCGACAGCGGAAATACAATCCACGTCGCTCTTACGGGTATCCGTGAAATGGGCGACCGAATCAACATCAGGCGGCAGCAAAATTTCCGTGATCGCGTCCGCCTCCACCGTAACCCCAACCACACCGATAGGTGTTTGACCATACATTCGAAGCATTTTACCTGTCACCTTCGATGAGAATATTTTACCATGCGACGATCGCCACATTTACCGCCCACACCCTATATATTCTGTCTACATCGCCGGTCCACCACAGTTCCACCACTACACTTTTACTTTAATTTCATATCCTTTTTCAGAAGCATATCCCACACACGGTCCGGCAACTGACGACGCAGCCAGATAGCCAGTCCGGTCGTTCGTCCGATGGGATAGCGGGTTTTTGGGGTGGTCGCCGTGATCGCGTGGACCACACGCCGCGTAATCATTTCGACAGGCATTCCATGATCCCGCGCCGCCGCGGTCACCTCGAAAACTTTCGCCACATCCGCCTCATAAAGGCCCATCTTAGCCGCCACTTCTGGACGCTCAATCCGCAATGCGGTAGTACGATGCGCTTTGCCCCAAATCGGCGTTTTGACCGCACCGGGTTCGAGCAACGACACACCCATACGCCACGCTCGCAGTTCGATACGCAATGCGTCGCAGATGGACTCGAGCGCATGTTTTGACGCGGAATAAGGACCAATATACGCCGGCACACAACGTCCGCTGATCGAACCGGTGACGACGATTCGTGAGGTATATTTGGCGGTATCACGTTCAGCCGATTTTCGTAATAAAGGCAAAAAGGCTTGAAGCGTGGCAACCGTTCCGAAGACGTTCACCTCGAAAATATTCCGCAAATCTTCCATCGGCACCAATTCCCAAGGCGATGCCACGACGATTCCCGCGTTACAAAATAGACCGTAGACCCCCATTTCTCCGGTTTCCAAAGCGATACGTTCCGCCACTTCACGTAACGAAGCGACATCCGTCACATCCATACGCACGGGAATCAACCGATGTGATGCGGTCTCTCGAAGTCGCTGGCCCGCCTCGTCGTTCCGAACGCCCGCAAAAACTCGGTAACCTAATCGATCCAGTTCGAGTGCCGACGCCGCTCCGATCCCTGTCGAAGCACCGGTAATGATGATCGCTCGCTCATTCATTTGAGATCCATTCTACGGAAAAAATCATTCCATGCGAAAAAATACCCTTAATTAGTCCTACGCACTTGTTATTTTAACGGAATATCACCAGAATAACAGGTGAGAATCGAATTCGTGTTGGATATTCGATAGGTCGATATTTTGATTTCGAGAGGAATATGAATAACGAAAATTCCGAAAAACCGTCGTTGCGATGGCCATTGATTTTGTTCATCGCGACATGGTTGAGTGTTTTTTTTTGCCAGCTACTGCCAAATGCAGAATTTCACAATTTTCTCCAGCTTTGGCGGCGGGATGGTTTTTCCGTATTTTCTGATCCTGAGTTGGTCAAACCCTTTCGACTGGCAATCGGGCTTGCGATCTGCTACGCGGTACCGTTAATGACGATTCTCATCTGCCATGAGGCGGGACACTGGTTCCAAATGCGTCGTTATGGGGTGGAATCGAGTTTTCCTCTTTTTATTCCCATGCCCATTTCGCTCATCGGTACGATGGGCGCGGTCATTCGGATGGATCCCGACATCCCCAATCGCCGCGCTCTGTTCGATATCGGCATCAGCGGACCGCTCGCAGGCTTGATTCCAACACTCATTTTTTGCCGTGTCGGTTTGGAATATTCCTATATTATGCCAATCGCCGCCATGGGTGATTCGATCACCTTCGGCGAACCGTTGCTGTTCCAATGGATGATCCGCGACGTTTTTGGTGTCTTACCCGCCGGCACGGATGTCGTGATCCACCCGATTGCCTTCGCCGGTTGGACCGGGTTACTCCTCACCACGCTAAATTTGTTTCCAATCAGCCAACTTGATGGCGGACATGTACTGTACGCAATTACACCACGCTTAGCACACCGCATTGCCAAAGGAATTCACGCCGCCGCTCTAATTGGCGTACTTGTGGGCGGATATTGGTTTAAGATGACGGAACTTTTCGGATGGGTCTTGATGTTGGGCATTTTGGCGTGGATGGGCACAGAGCATCCACCAACGCGAGACGACACGACGCCGCTCGACATAGGCCGACGCATCCTCGGGTGGGCGACGCTTGCGTTAATCTTCCTCGGTTTTACCCCTATTCCATTTCGATAAGCTCGCCCTAGCCCTATCCGACCCACCACTCCCGCACGCCTGTCATACACCAAACGACGCCCAAGCCCCAAACATCCCCCAGAAAGACGCCCACACAAAATACCATTATCGAAAAAAGAAATAGGAGGAAAAGGGAGCTGCAGAAAGAAAAAAGAAACAGCCACCCCGCCCTGCGTAAAATAAATGGCGGATGGAGAGTGCGAATTCACACCAGAGGATTCTGACGCGATCATCGTACTCTGATTTTTCGGTGGAATGCGTTTGCAATGATCGGGAAAACGCATGGGACCAAATTGAAAAACCGCATCTGTGACGATATATTTTGTTCGACGAGGTTCTACTATAGTCATTTAATTTAAGTTTCTCCCGCGAACATCCGATACTAGGGCGTGTTCACGTAATTTGGCGTAACAATTCGCTAATGATAGCAAGGTGAACAAAAGCAAGATACATGATATCCAATTTACCATCACAAGTAAAAACATGACGAGGTGTCAGAACCGTCTACG
>JAQVKF010000138.1 GCA_028694795.1 Thermoguttaceae bacterium
GCGGAATTACCGTTTATGGCGACGGAAAATCTTTTGATGGACGCGGTGCAAGCGGGTGGCGACCGTCAGGAATTGCATGAGAAAATCCGCGTCCACTCACAGGCCGCCGCCGCACAGGTCAAACAGGAAGGATTGCCGAACGATCTGCTGACTCGTTTGGCGGGTGATCCAACGTTTGCGGGACTTGATCTGGCCGATACGCTGGACGCGAAGAAATATGTTGGTCGCGCTCCTCAACAGGTGGATGAATTTATCGCGGAAACGGTTGATCCGATTCGCGAGCGATATGCCGATGCGTTGAATCTGGTGGGCGAAGTGCGAGTGTAACCCAAGGCGTTGAACCGAGAGGCGGAGTGCGGCGGGTGTTCCGAAAGGGTGAGGAATTTCCAGAAACACGAGAGGAGAATCGTCGATGAAGATCGTGATCATCGGAGGAGTGGCGGGTGGAGCGTCGGCGGCGACACGAGCGCGACGGCTCGCGGAAGACGCGGAAATCGTGCTCATCGAACGGGGAGCGAATGTCTCATTTGCCAATTGCGGTCTGCCGTACTATCTGGGCGGTGTTATTGAAAAGCGCGAGAAATTACTTGTCGCTTCGGCCAAATTATTGCGTACACGTTTCCGAATCGACGTGCGAACCTCTTCTCTTGCCGAGTCCATTGACCGAGCTAAACAGACCGTCCGGATTCGTGAGCTGGCGACCGGTCGTGTGTATGAAGAACCCTATGACCAATTGATTCTCGCTCCAGGCGCGGTGCCGCTGCGTCCGGAAGTACCCGGCAGCGATTCGCCGCGTCTATTGACGCTTCGCAATTTGGACGATATGGACCAAATTGAATCCCTTTTGGCGGCGGGCATCCGCGAGGCGGTCATCGTCGGAGGGGGATTCATCGGGATTGAATTGGCGGAGAATCTCGTCCATCGTGGAATTCATGCGACGCTGATCCAGCGTGGTCCTCAGTTGCTTTCGCCGATGGATCCGGAAATGACACAACCGCTGTTGGAACGCATGCGGGAATGCGGCGTGACGGTCTATCTGAATGAAACATTGCGTTCACTCGATACGACATCCGATGGGGTCGTTGTATGGTTGGAATCGGGCCGCGCGATTTTGGCAGGGGTGGTTTTGTGCGGTATTGGTGTTGCTCCGGAATCGACGTTAGCCGACCATGCGGGTTTGGAAATGGGATTACGTCGCGCCGTTGAGGTGAATGAGCAACAGCAAACGAGCGATCCCCATATTTTTGCGGTCGGTGACGTAACAGAAGTTTCCGATTTCGTGCTTCAAGATTTTGGCGAGTCGCCGAGTTATGTTCCGCTGGCCGGTCCGGCGAATCGTCAGGGGCGTTTGGCGGCAGATGCGATCTGCGGTCGTGAAATGCACCTTAACGAACCAGGCGTTCGATATCGTGGTACACAGGGGACGCTCATTGTCGGCTGTTTTGGTTGTACGGCAGCGTCGACGGGTGCCTCGGAGAAATCGCTCAAAAGGCGGGGAATTAACTACCGAAAGGTCTATATTCATCCGGCGGACCATGCGGGTTATTATCCTAACGCACAGCCGATGACGCTCAAGTTGTTGTTCGATCCCCAGTCGGGTCGCGTTCTGGGAGCGCAAGGGGTGGGCGGCACTGGTGTTGATAAACGTATTGACGTGCTTTCGATGGCGATTCAGGCGAAGATGACCGTTTTTGATCTGGAGGAATCGGAACTGTGCTATGCGCCGCAATACGGTTCGGCAAAAGATCCGATCAATATGCTTGGTTTCGTGGCGTCCGGCTTGCTGCGCGGTTACCATCCGCAAATTGATGTTGAGTCACTACCAACGCCGGAACAGATCGCGTCGGATGCGTCGGTCCCGATGATCCTCGACGTACGTACTCCGTTGGAATTCGCCGCGGGAGCGATCCCCGGCGCTGTGCTGATTCCGGTGGACGAATTGCGTGATCGGCTGGGTGAATTACCACGAAACCGCCTGATTGCGGTCTATTGCAAAGTCGGAATGCGTGGCTACATTGCCTTACGCATATTGCTCCAGCATGGTTTCGACGCGGTCAATATTGGCGGTGGTTGGACCACGTGGCGTATGCACCAAAAGTAATCTTTGTTTTCACGGATTGAAAAAATACCGTCACGAATGGGCCGCGGATTCGATCACTGATTTTTCATGGAGAACCAAGTGGATGGGGACTACTCATTTGGGGTGATCTGGTTTACAATGGTGTTCTAGTAAACGGTGTGAGGAGGGACAAGGCTGGGCGACATGCAGATTTGTCGTTCGGATGGTCCATTCTCAAGGGTACGAATGAGAGATCATAGATTTTTGAATGGGAGACCATATTGAATAGGGAAGCTGGCGTTCGTTCGACGTCTATCCGCTCTTAGGAGCCTTCCGATCGTTTATATTCAAGTGGAATCCATCCATACGACAGGAGAGTACGATGATTGTTACCACAACCCAGTTGTTCAAACACGCTTATGGTAAGTACGCCGTTGGTGCTTATAACATCAACAACCTCGAGCAGACGGTCGGTCTGTTCCGCGGCAATCTCGGCAAGACGGCGAAGAATGAGGATCCAAGCGATTCGTCGCTCTCCGCGCCGTTCATTATTCAAATTTCGCGCGGTGCACGTGGTTATACGGACAAGCGATTCCTAGAAGCGTTGATTCGCGCCGCGGACGAGATTTTCCCGGACGCCGTTTTCGCAGTCCACTTGGACCACGGCGATGAAGCCAGCTGCATCGACTGTATCGACAGTGGTTTCTACAGCTCGGTAATGATTGATGCCTCGCATCATCCGTTCGCTCAGAACGTTGAAACGACGAAAAAGATCGTTGATTTGGCGCATGCGAAGGGAATCGTGGTCGAAGCGGAACTCGGTCAGCTTGGTGGAGTGGAAGAGGACGTGGTTGGTTCGGTCAAGTTGACTGATCCGGACCAGGCGGCGGAATTTGTGGAAAAGACGGGTTGCGATTCGTTGGCTGTTGCGATTGGTACGTCGCACGGAGCGTTCAAATTCGCCGGTTCGCAGTCACTGCACTTTGACGTGCTGTCGAAAATTCAGGCGGCGGTTCCGGTGAATTTCCCGCTCGTCATGCACGGTTCCAGCAGTGTTCCGGCGGAATGGGTCGCTCGAATCAACAACGCGGGCGGAGCCATCCAAAATGCGAGTGGTGTGAAGGAAGATCAGTACTTCAAAGCCGCTCAGATGGGCGTTTGCAAGATCAATATCGATACCGACGGTCGTTTGGTTTGGTGTGCGGTATTGCGTGAAACCTTCCGTGATAAACCCGCCGACTTCGATCTTCGTACCAGCGGCAAAGCGTTCATGCCGGCATACGCCGAATATATCATTCACAAAAACAAAATGCTCGGTTCGAGCGGTCAGCTGGAAGGCGTCCGCGGCACGCTGTAGGTTCATTTTTTAGCGACATGTCCCCATGATGAAAGTTGGTATCCCATAAGGTTGCCGTTCAATGGGGGTGTGCTGATAGTTTTTGATGAATGCAGGCTTCCGGATGGAAGCCTGTTTTTTGGTACAAGTGTTTTCGATACGGTGTGCGTTCGTGTTTGAATGGGTGAGGTGCGCTTGTAACGGGCCTAAGCGATCCATTCTTCCAGTCGTACAGATTCAGAAAGATGGAATCGATTCAAACGATGAGCAATAAACTAATACGTGGTGGACGTGTGATAGATCCGTCCCAACAAGCGGATCGCGTGACGAACATTTTTGTGCAGGCCGGTCGTATTGCGGCGTGGGACGTTTCCGAGGCAGAACTGCCGGCTGACACGGAAGTGTTGGACGCGATGGGCAAAATCGTCGTGCCTGGTCTGATCGACATGCACGTTCATTTGCGTGAACCGGGTCGTGAAGAGGACGAAACGATTGCGACGGGGACGGCGGCGGCGGTCTGCGGCGGGTTTACGTCAATCGCGTGTATGCCGAATACCGAGCCTCCGATGGATACGCAAGCAAGTCTCGAATTTGTGCGGCATCAGGCGGAACAGGCGGGGAATTGCAACGTTTTCAGTGTGGGCTGCGTGTCGAAAAACCGGGAGGGCAAAGAACTTGCGGAAATTGGAATGCTTGTGGCGAGCGGTGCGGTGGCTTTTTCGGACGACGGTGCACCGGTCTACAATCCGGAATTGATGCGGGAAGCGTTTCAGTACTGCCGAATGTTCGATAAGCCGGTATTGAATCACGCGGAGATTCCCGAATTGACTCGCGGCGGCGTCATGCACGCTGGTTCTGTTTCGATGCAGCTCGGTTTGTCCGGTATGCCGGTGGCGGCAGAGGCCGCCATGGTTAGCCGTGATATCGCGCTGGCAGAGGCAACGGATGGACGTTTGCATATTATGCATGTTTCGACGCGCGATGCGATCGAATCTGTGGCACGAGCGAAACAACGTGGCGTCGCGGTGACCGCGGAGGTCACGCCGCACCATTTTACGCTGACTGATGAATGCCTGCGCACGTTCGACTCGAATTACAAAATGAATCCGCCGTTGCGCCCAGAGGAACATCGCGAGGCTTGCATCCGTGGTTTGCAAGAAGGGGTAATTGACGTGATTGCGACGGATCACGCCCCCCATGCGAGTGAGAAAAAACAGTGCGAAATTGATCTCGCTCCATTCGGAATTGTCGGGTTGGAAACGGCTCTCGGATTGGTCATTACCCAACTGATTGAGCCGGGCTTCCTCGATTGGTCCACGGCGATTGCGAAGATGACGATCAATCCCGCCAAAATTCTCGGTCTGGCGAAAGGGACGCTCGCGGTTGGTGCGGATGCCGATATCACGATCATAGATCCGCAAATTGAGTGGACTGTCGATCCGAAACAGTTCGCCTCGAAAGGGCAAAATTCTCCGTTTGCCGGGATGAGACTGATAGGCCGAGCCGATACCGTGTTGGTCGCGGGAGTAATCAAAGCTCAAAAAGGACGGCTTGTGTTGTAAGTGAGTGCCATTTTTGCGCTGGTTACAGAGACGGATTGGCCGAAAAATAGCGGACGCCGTAAAAAAGTGGAAAAATTTAAGAAAAAGATTGCACCGTGTGGTTGAATCGCGCACAATAGGGCAAAGCGTGCGGATTGAGTGGGGCGACCTTTGTTTTCGCGGATACTGTCGTAGTTTTCCCGATTTCGTGGATTTCGACCAGTGACCTTGGTTTTGTAAGTTCTGGTAAGCGACTGGGCGAAAATGGTCGGACAGGACGCTCGTTTGGATGTTTCAGATCAAAATAGTCCCTATTTTCATATGAAGGAGTCGGCAATGGAACGACGTGATTTTGTCAAGGTAACCGCGGCGGCTTCGGCGGCGGTGGCAGGTTTGAGTTTGGCTCGTAGTGCACATGCGGCGGGCAGCGACGTACTCAAGGTCGGTTTGGTGGGTTGCGGCGGCCGTGGTTGCGGCGCGGTTGGCAATACGATTGCGGGCGCGAACGCCGTTTATGGCGATGGAAAAAGCCCAGTGAAAATCGTTGCTTTGGCCGATGCGTTCGAAGAAAAAGCCAAAGGTGCGCGGACCCGTTTCATCGATCAGGCGGATGAGGATGCGGTCTGGGGCAAGGCGATTGATATTAAAGAAGATTCTTGCTATACGGGTATCGATTCCGGTAAAAAGATGATTGAGACGGAAGATCTCGATATCGTGTTGCTTTGTGAGGCCCCGCACTTCCGTTGTCGCAACCTGACCGCGGCAGTAGCGAAAGGTTTGCAGATTTTCTGTGAAAAGCCGGTTGGAACCGACGCGGCACATTGCCGTGCGATTCAGGCGTTGGGCGAAGAGATCGATAAGAAGGGTTTGACGCTTGTTTCCGGTCTGTGCTGGCGATACGATCCGGGCGTTTCGGCGACGATGCGTCAGATTATGGATGGAGCGATTGGTGATATCCAGGTGATTCAGGAAACATACAACGCGGGCGGCATTTGGGAACGTACACGTCAAGAAGGTGATACGGAATTGGAATTCCAAGTGCGTAACTGGTATCACTTTGCGTGGTTGTCGGGTGACCATATCACGGAACAGGCAATTCACAGTATCGACAAGATGGGGTGGGCGATGAATGATGAGCCGCCAGCCGTCGCGTGGGGTATGGGTGGACGCCAAGTTCGAACCGCCGTCGGCGACATTTACGATCACCACGCCGTTGCGTATGAATATGCCAATGGAGTTCGTGGTTACTTCTTTACCCGTCAGATGCCGGATACCTGGAGCGATGTGACCGATACTTTCATCGGTACGAAGGGTTCCGCTCGTGTGTTGGGTGGCCTTGAAATTAAAGATCGTGCTGGCAATGTGGTTTGGAAATATGACGGCCCTGGCGGCGACATGTACGTTGAAGAACATAAGGCGTTCTACAATGCGTTGGTCACCGGCAAGCGGATTAACAATACGAAGTACATGGTCAACAGCACGATGCTGGCCAATATGGGCCGTATGACCACATGGACTGGGCAGCGAATCACGTGGGATCAGGCGTGGAATTCGGAACAGAAGTGGGAACCGTCGAACTACGACTCGTGGGATGCGGAAGCTCCTGTTCAGCCAGTTGCCGAGGGCAAATACGCCGTTGCCATGCCTGGCCAGACGAAGTTCAACTAACGATGTACCGTGCGGCCCGATCGCTTGCAATGTAAGCCTAGAGGGTCGTAAAAGTGGTATGTAAAAGATGGTAACCGTATCTGCGTGGCTGGGCCAGTGGATACGGTTAGTCTATTTATCGACAATCTACCTTTCCAACGCAACTTCTACCTTTCCAATACTGCTCGCAACAGAGCGACGAGGTATTGCTGGTGAGTGTAGGGCAAATCGTGACCGAAGGATAGGATGGGCAGTTCTTCACCTGGGACTGGAGCAATGAGAATGACCCACATGAACCCTCTCTTTGATTTCCCCACCGGTACCAGAGATTGTGAAATCTGAGAAGCATATCGGAGCGTCTGTTTCTCTTTACGTCCGAAAAAGGAGGCCGCCAACGTCATCTCCATATTTCCTGACTCGTTCGGAACGCCGATTTCGATTCGATACCGACGCATGCCAGTCCAGACCGTGTTGAACATGAAAAGTACCAGGATTGCCGCGATTTTTGTCGCGAGAGATACGGCTATCATCACACAGAACATGGGTAAAATTAACAAGTGGCAAATCACGGATAACAAAAAGTTTCCGGTCACGATTCGCAAGCCTTGGGGCGTATTCTGAACCGCAATTCCAGGGCATGGCACACTCAGATCGACACGATCAATTTCACTTAGCCGTGCGCATTGTTCGAGCGAAAAAGTTTGCTCACAGCCAGGACAATAAGTTATATTTTGCGAAACGGCGAGATTCATAAACGGAATCGGTTCGCAACAGTACGGGCACCGAATTGCCGGATCGAATTCGGTCGATGAACTCTCGGATGTGTTTTCAGCAAATTCTGCCGATGATTCTTTGGGGTCGCGTGTTTTCATTATCCCTTGATGGATGGGGCTCAGTTGGTGTATCTTCCGCACCAGAACCGCAGCCAATATCAGATGGGTAGTGGAATCGAGTTCCCCACCGAAAAGGTATGATTTTCCATCGGTTGTCACTCGAATGGTCTTTTCGGTGAATGTGCCGTTCCATTTCCGATTCACAAAGAAATCAATCCGGGTTGAGTGTCGCAGTGGAATCGTCTTGCGAAACAATAAGTTACCAGTGGATGGCATACCCGAATAGATCGCGTTACAAGTCGTTTCATCCACTGGTCGAAGTGTCAGACGCATATGGTGACAGCTGCGCAGCCCCCACCAGATGATTAACAGCGAACACATTAGAAATAATCCGATCAGGATACACCCAACCATCGCGATTTCCCATTCTGGTACTCCAACACGCCGGATTGGTAGTGAATGTAAAATCAAACTCACGGCCAAAATCGCCGAAAAAAGGAGGAGTAATGAACCGATAAATTTTATCGAACGTAAAATCGGTCGACACCAACGATGATATTGGTCTATCGTATAGGCTGATTTTTGCTCACGGATTCGGAAATTCGGTGGCAAGGCGTTGAGATCTATGGCAATGAGCTCCTCCAATAATTCAGATGTCGAAAGTTCGAACGCCACGCCGCATGATCGGCAAATCGCCAAATTAGAGGTCGCAAGATAATCGTCCTTCGGAATCGCGTTCCAGCATTCTGGACAGATAGGTGAAGTATACATTTGTCGGCTCATCAAAAAAGGCTTACGGAATACAGGCGTTCACAGAAGTCCATCGTACTCATTCTATCCGAAAGTGTAACATCAATACACTCATATCAGCAGGGAGAGGGGCAAAAGGTCGTATCACGTGGTTTTACAGCTCGTGGCGTTTATCCGATAATGGCACATACAAGTTCAGATAACCGGAATTTGCAGCCGTAATCCGTCGTATGCCGGATGGATATGCGGCGGCAGTTCCTCTTCGAGTGTCGCGTGATCGATATCGTGCGACAAATGTGTCAGATAAACCTCCTCGGCTCCCACGCGGTTTGCGACCTCAATCGCTTGAGCGATTGTTTGATGGCATGGATGTGAACGATGGCGTAATGCGTCTAACACCAGCGTTTTCACGCCCTTTAGCCGTTCATAGCTCGTCTCAGGGAAAGAAACGACATCGGTACAATAGGCGAACGAACCGATTCGATACCCTACGGCATCATTTACGTGGTGGTGCATGGGAATGGGAACGATCTTGGCACCGAGTACCTCGAACGGTGTGGCGTCGAGAGCGTTAATCTCGTGAAACTCGAACGAGAGCGGCGCGGCTGTCGAGGCTTGCGTCAAACTTGGATCAAACGCATAGGAGAACACACGATGAATCTCCTTGGCGTCTTGTGTTCGACAATAAATGGGCAATGGAGTACCTAAACGGTTCGGCATGACACGCAGATCGTCCGCTCCGAAAAGATGATCGACGTGCGCGTGCGTCAGCGCAAAGGCATGAATCAGTGGAATATCTTCTCGAATGAGTGCAAGCCGCAACTCAGGAGGGGCATCAATGAGCAGCCCTCCCAAAGGTAATCCCACGGCAATCGCACAGCGATACCGCCGATTCCGTCGATCCTCCGAACGACAAACCGCGCAATGACAACCGATTACCGGAATACCATGCGACGTACCCGTACCTAAAAAAACAACTTCGCCCACCAACGGTTGCATTTTTTTGCTCCCCCATTTCCGGAATTCTCTCAATGATATGGCAAACGATCTTCAAAAACAATACAATAAAACGAATTGTGCGAAGAATATAGTATCACTTAATATAATGGGTATAAACTCTCGAAAATTAGGGAATAGATGATGCGATCAGAAGAATTTCGGAAGTGCGGTTACGAAGCGGTCGATTGGATTGCTAACTACATGGAACAACTGGAGGCGGATGCGGTACGCCCTGTACTTTCGCAAGTCCAACCTGGTGAGATTTACGCCGCGATACCATCGTCACCACCGGAACAATCCGAATCTTTTGATGCGATGATGCGCGATCTCGATACGTTGATCATGCCAGGGATTACCCATTGGCGAAGTCCATCTTTTTTTGGTTACTTTCCATCGAATGTGTCCGGTCCGGCCATTCTCGGCGAGCTGCTGGCCGCCGGAATCGGTGCGCAAGGCATGCTCTGGGCGACGAGTCCGGCCTGTACGGAAGTCGAGATGCGTATGATGGATTGGCTCGTGGAAGCGTGCGGTCTGCCGAGTCATTTTCTGTCACGAGGTCCGGGCGGCGGCGTCATCCAGGGTTCCGCCTCTGAAGCGGCTGTGTGCGCACTGGTCGCCGCGCGCGAAGCTGCTCAGGTTGCGTCCGATCATCTGTGCGGCTACATTTCCAAACAGACGCATTCGTCCATCGAAAAAGCGTGGAAAGTGCTTGGATTACCGGTCGAAAATTTGCGAAAAATCGAAACATGCGGCGACGGTTCGTTCGATTGCGAGGCTCTGGAATCGGCCATCCAAACGGATCAAGCGAATGGATTGCGTCCATGTTTTGCGGTTGGAACGATCGGGACTACCTCTCAAACGGCGATTGATCCGATTCGTGCATTGGGTGAAATTTGCCGGAAATGCCAGCTCTGGCTCCATGTCGATGGAGCGTATGGCGGTTCGGCGATGGTCTGTCCGGAGTTGCGATGGATGATTGACGGTCTGGAATTGGCGAATAGTTACTGTTTCAATCCACATAAATGGCTACTGGTGAATTTTGATTGCGACTGTTTTTTCGTGTCCGATCGTCGTCCACTCAACGCGGCGATGTCGATTTTGCCGGAATATCTACGGAATGCGGCGACGGAATCGGGAAAAGTGATTGATTATCGCGATTGGCAAATTCCCCTCGGACGTCGATTTCGTGCGTTAAAACTCTGGATGACGATTCGATATTACGGTACCGAAGGATTGCGGAAATTTATTCGCCATAAAATTGAACTTGGCCAAACGCTGGCGTCCCTAGTGGATGAATCGTTGCAATTTGTGCGTGTCGCCGGACGAACCCGTGTGCCAGATCTCGCTTTGGTTTGTTTTTACCACCGAGATGGCGATGCTAAGACGAAGGAAATATTAGAACGATGTAACGCCTCCGGCGAAATGATGCTCTCGCATACGGTGTTGAAAATGGCCTCCGGCGAGAAGCGTTATGTGATCCGAATGCACACGGCCTCGGCACTCACGGAGGCGGAACATATCACTGCGGCGTGGCGGAAAATCTGCCGGTGTGCCGAATGATGTGGCAACGTCTGACGGTTGATTTGCGCGGCTACCCATCGGTCATTGGGTACGGTGTCGTCGGGTATGGCTTAGGACGCCCAAGACGGTCCCATTTGTGGTGTCTCAAACGGCTTCTTTTGCGAACCATTGGCGGTTTCAGCCACCATTTGAATTGATTGCAGCATGGCATCGCGGCAAAATTGGACGAATTCATGCGATTGTTGGGTGGTCAAAACACGTGCGTCCCAGTGGCACGTAAAATTCAAACGTCCGGCATAAGTCGTGACCGAACAGGCGACGACTGTTTGCGGACGAATCGGAGGGATCGTTTCCACCGATTGCAAAACCACGTCGCCCAGCCGAATCTGTTGTGACTCGGTGCGCGGCAGTGGTAACTCACT
>JAQVKF010000139.1 GCA_028694795.1 Thermoguttaceae bacterium
GTGTTTCTCTTTCTGACGCTCGCCCAATTTCCGTTGCGTACCAACGTGCTGTTTCTCATCATCGCGCAGGCGATTTGTCTTTAGCGGCTAGTGTGTATCGTGAAATTCTCGCCAAAGTACCGAATCATGCGGGTGCGATTCATTTTCTTGGGATGGTTTTTTTCGCAAATAGAGAATATCAGGAAGCTCTGCGACTTGTGGAACAATCGCTTCGACTTTGTGACCAGAAGGCGGTTTATTTGAATAATTATGGCGCGATACTGAACGCTTGCGGACGATTGCAGGATGCGCGAAATGCGTTTGAACGAGCGGTGATTTTGCGGTCGGATTATCTGGATGCCTGGGTCAATTTGGCGATGGTACAGCAGCGACTCCATGAATCTGACGATCAAGTGAAGTCCTCTTGGATGCGGGTGTTGCGGCTCCGTCCTGATCACAAAGAAGCTCTGTCGCAGCTTGTCCGTATGAATATCCATGATCATTTGTATCCTGATGCTATGCGTCTGTGGAAACGTCAGGTTCAGGGAGAAAAATCCACCGCGCAGGACAGCCATCAGTTCGCCACGCTTTGTGGTGAATGTGGGTTGATTACTGAGGCGAAGGATTACTTTCGGAAATCGGCAGCACTGAAGGACGGCAAGAAAGTATGGCGTTGGAAGCATTTGTGGTACAGTCCATCGGTATTTGATACGGAAGAAGAAATTGCGGCGTACTGGGACGAGTTGAACAACGATCTGGATTGCGCATTGGCGGAACAGTCGATTTTCGACTGGAAGTCCCTGTTTTCAGAGGGGTTTACGCATTCCTTTAATCTCCCGCATCATCATCGTTGCTGCCGCGGCGAGCTGGAAAAGTATGCCAAGTTGTTCACATCGTCGTTTCCTTTTGACAAACCGAATGATCGTCCGGGTCAGAAGATACGGGTGGGTTTTCTGGTAACGCCCGGGCATGAGAATGGCTTTATTCGGATGACCTCCGGGGTGATGGCTCAGTTGGACCGAGACCGATTTGAGGTGGTACTTATCCATCATGTGTCGTCCACTTCACGTTTGAAAGCCGTTCCAGAACTTTCGGAAACCACCCAGATATCCTATACGTGGGATCCGGAAGCCAGTGTGCGAAAGATACGTGAGTTGCGATGTGATGTGATTTACTACTGGAAGGTGGCGGCGGATCTTTGGAGTTTTTTCCTTCCGATGTGTCATCTGGCGCCGATACAGTGTACCTCTTGGGGGACTCATGGTACCAGTGGAATGCCGCAGATAGATTGGTATCTGTCATGGGCACGAGCGGAAATTTCTGCGGCGGACGCCCACTATACGGAACATCTATACCGGATAAACACGACGCCGTTGTATGAACAGGTGCCGTTGGATATCCCGCCGCCCGCGTCGCGGTGTGAACTTGGTCTTCCAGAAGCTGGAACGATTTATTTCTGCCCGCATCGTATCCAGAAGTACCATCCGCTTTGGGATCATTATATTCGTGAGATTTTGGAACGTGATCGGGCCGGTCATGTGGTGATGCTTACGGGGCATGTTCCATACCTACGTGAAAAGTTGAGCGCTCGGTTGCGGCGAAATGTCGGTGAAGAATTGTTTGGTCGGATAATTCAGCTGCCGTCTCAGACGGTTTCGCAATACTATCGTTATCTTTCGGCATCGACGTTGATTCTTCACTCCCCTGTTTATACCGGGGAAATTACGACGGTCGATGGTTTTCTGTACGGAGTTCCCGGTGTGACGCAAACGGGCGAGCTTCTCATTCAGCGTTATACGACAGGGGTTTACGATGAAGCCGGTATTCAGGGTCCCGCGGTTCGCGGCCAATCGGAATATGTGAATCAGGCGGTGGAAATAGGCACGGACCACGGGTATCGGGAACGGTTATCGCGGGAAATTTCGGCATATCGAAAATCGTTTTTTGAAAATCGGAAAACGGTCCGCGAATGGGAACGTTTTCTGATCGACGTGGTGAGTCAAGAGCGGCGATGATCCACGATAGCCGTTTACAGGGGTCCGCAAGTGGTGAAAGAAGTATAAGCATCCAATCATTGATGGGAGAACGTTTCTATGCAGTTTCGTCATCATTTTTCTGATCGTTTATTTCATCCGTTTAACACGCGCAAATCTGATAAGAAGCGTAAATTATCACATCGCCGATCCGGTTTTGAGGTGCTGGAAAATCGTCAACTTCTAACCGTTTGCGTAGGAATAGCGGTGTCGGATTCCCAGGCTGTCGAGGGAGGTCAGGACTATGGTGTATTTCAGGTATCTCGTGATACGGCGGATTCGAGTAGTTTAACCGTTGGATTCCGGATGGATGGTACCGCTGTCTACAACTCATCCTCCGCTAGTTCGGATTATCGACTGTACAACCAGTCAGGCAGTTTGATCTCACTTTATCAGACATACGATGCGACCATTCAGGCGTATGTGTACACTGGTAGTGTTACGATTCCGGCAGATCAGACGAGTACGACCATCGAAGTTCGTTCCATCAACGATGCATTACGTGAGCCGGATGAAACTGTCACAATCCGTCTTACAGAGTATGCCAATAGTGGTTGTGGGTGCGGTTGTGGTTGTGGGTGCGGTTGTGGGTGTGGCTGCAGTTGTGGTTGCGGCTGTGGTTGCGGCTGTGGGTGTGGGTGCAGCTGCGGGTGTGGCTGCAGTTGCGGGTGTGGGTGCAGCTGCGGGTGTGGGTGCAGCTGCGGGTGTGGGTGTGGGTGCAGCTGCGGGTGTGGCTGCAGTTGCGGGTGTGGCACAACGGGAAGTGTGTATGAAATAGATGAGGATGCGACGTCGGCCACGGTTACCATTGAAGATAACGATGACTGGGATGTTTATGTGGAAGCGCCGGACGCCACAGGACGTGAGGTAGCGTCGGGAGAAACGACGGATTCGCTGTCATATCTGTTCACACGATCCGATCAGACGGATTTGACCAATCCGTTGACCGTCTACTATCGTCTTTCGGGTACGGCTGCACGAGGTACCGATTACACCTTGGTTTCCGGAACGTATAACAGTACGGATGACTACGGCAGCATTGTCATTCCGGCGAATCAGACACAGGCGACGCTCCAGATTAGCATCGTGAATGATTCTATCCGAGAAATGAGAGAAAGTGTGGTCGTCAGTCTGCCTCGCGATATTTCGACCCAAAATGGTCCAATCACGATGAATTACGAACGCATTCCCCCCTTTGTCGCACAGGGTTACATCGTCGATAACGATCAGTGGCAGGTCAATGTAACGTCCTCTGCATCGGGTGGTGCCGAGACGAAATCGAATGAAACGGCTCGACCGTTGGTGTTTACCGTCTCACGTACTGGGGAAACGGATCTTTCAACATCCCTGACCGTGTATTACACGCTCGGTGGAACTTCTTCCTACGAAAAAGATTATACATTAGCGTCTGGATCTGGAAGTTATAATACATTGTATCAATATGGCACATTGACCATACCAGCCAATCAGAGCTCCGCCAATCTTTCATTCAATGTGATTCATGATGGTCTCGTCGAATCATTAGAAAACGTCACTCTGACCCTCTTAAACGACTCGATTTACAGTACAGGTTCGCAAACGTTTTATCGCCTAGGCAATACCCCTTCAGCCACAAACACGATTAGCGATAATGATATTCAATGGGATGTGAAAGTGGAACCTCAGGTCAGTGCCGCTTCAGAAACCGTGAGCGGTACGCCCTTGCAACCTGCGGTGTATCGGTTCACCCGCACAGGTTCGGAAGATCTTTCGCAGTCACTGAACATTTACTATGAGCTTGCTGGTACCGCGACGCCTGGGAGCGATTTTACCATTCCGAATAACTGTTCACAAAATTACGATCTGGAAAAATATATTGGATATGTGACGATCCCAGCGAACGCGACTTATGTGGATCTGACGATCAACGTGATGGATGACAGCATCGCGGAAAACGCGGAAAGTCTTATCGTAAGGTTGATGACATCAACCGCGTCAGATGTCGTGTATCGTGTGACCACTCCATCGTCCGCACAGCTCACGCTCGCGGATAATGATGATATCATGCAGGTTTCGGCGGGTGGTCCGTATGCCGTGAATGAGGGTGAAACCGTTACACTTTCCGCGTTGAGGCTGCACGATCCGTATGGTGGTGAATGGACATACACGTGGGATTTGGATGATGATGGAGTGTATGAGACGAACGGTCATGAGGTGGAATTTTCCGCGGCTGGGCTCAATGGTCCGATCACGAGGACGATTCATCTTCGCGCAACCGATCCACAAAACCACAGCGCAACGGCTCAGACGACGCTCACCATTCAAAACGCGGCTCCGGTTGTTACTCTGACAGGACCGGAGGCTGGAAACGTGAATAGCCAGTTGACGTGGAGTGGTTCGTTTATTGATTCTGGTTCGGAACAATGGACGGGAACCATTGACTTCGGTGATGGAACTACGCCGCAAAGTCTCACGCTTGGAAGCGATAAGACTTTTACCGCAAGTCATGTGTACACGCATCCAGGGTTCTATACGCAAACCGTTTCGATCCATGATGGTACAACGACGACCACGCAAAAACAACACATCATGATGGGATCGTTTGATCAGATTCTGAATGTGACGTCAGGCAATACACCCGTCACGCATCAGATGGCAACGCCCATTCCGTTCAGCACGACAGCGGTCCCATACAACACGCCACAGATACTGGAATTCACCATCGAAAACATTTCAGACACGGATATAGAGATTCATGTGCTGAAAAGTATACTCCCATCGGGTGTCCAATTCTATCGAATGCCGCTGGATACGGTCATTCCAGCGGGTGAAACCGTCGATTTTGCGTTGAAGTGGGATGCTCGTCAAACGCTTACGAGTCCCGATCACGTGGCCCAAATCGCGTTAGGAGCATTGGGGGTTACATTCGATATTCCGCTCGCTGGTGTGGTCAATCGCAATCTTGCGACACCGACGGTCACGAATGTGGCGTTATTATATGATAGTGGTAATTCGTCCACGGATAAAATAACGTACAATCCATCGGTAACCGGCACCATCAGTGGTGAACTGGCCGGCGGATCTGTGCGTGTGGAATTTGACCATGAAAATGACGATATGATCAATGGCTCGGTAAACGTCTACGCTAGCGGTAATACGTTCACCTACGATCCGTCGCTGGATAGTGGCTGGGTCCCATTAACCTCTGGTTCACGTGGTGAAACACTGCGATATCGAGTGGTTCATCTGGATCACAACGGTGAAACGATAACCACGGGTTCATGGGCGTCGTTTAGTTACACATTGACGCCGCCGCCCGCCGGTACGGCCAGTGTCTCGAATCTTTCGATGGTTTGTGGAGATGGCGGCGATTGGACAACAACCGGTGCCGCCGCAGTCACCGGCTCGGTGAGCGGCAGCAATTTGCGGGCGGTGGAAGTCCGGATTGGTACGTGTGTGTCACGCACGCAAGTCACATCCGCCGGTACTTTTACCGCGACGCTGCCTTGTGGTCTGGACTATGGCGTTTCGACTACGGTAGAGGTTCGTGGTATCTCGTATCTTTCGTCAGATCAGATGAATGTCGCGGGTAGCTGGAGTTCGTTGAGTGTGATCCCAACCGCTCCGGCGGTGGCGACGTTTACATTGAAAAATGGTACGACAAGCGGCATTTCAAGTGATATCACACTTTCCGGTACGGTCAGTTCCACCGCGGTGGACGCGGCGTACTCGGAGATCGAAATTTACAGCGGAACCACGATTTACGCGAGAACTTGGTGTGATAAGGATGGAGCTTTTGAGGTAACGCCGCAGGGGCTCCCAGTCGTCGACGGCTATGCGACAGAAACACTTTACGCACGCGTTGTAAAAACAAAGTTCGATGGTACGAAAGTGTACGGAACGTCCCTTTCACAATATGTGAAATATACACCAGCCCCATCGCCAGCGATCACAAAAATTTCACTGGATGAACCCATCGCCTCGGGGAGTACCAGCACCACGAATCCCGCGGTGACGGTGACAACGACGGTTCCGGTGAATATTCATCCTTACTTCGCGTTTGCTTACAAAACGACAGGTGATTGGTCCGCGAACCAGCTCGTTCCGGGATGGACGCAAGCCAGCGACGATTCAGAACGAACCACGGACGTTGTGGAAGGGAATTATCGAATGTCCGGTCTGCATACCATTTCAGGCAGTTCCGCCGCGGTCAGCGTGCGCGCGTGTACGGCTATATGGGATGAAGTCAAGGGGGATTATGTCTATGGAACATGGTATACATACAATTTCACCTATGTGAAACCCACGGACGTCGCGGCGTCCATCAATACATTGGTATTGGCGAATCTTACGGATACGACAGGTAATACCACGAGTGATCCGACCATCACTGGAACGGTGGCGAATGACGATGGCGTTTCCGGAATTCGAGTGGAAATTTACCAGGGAACCACGTTGCTCGGCACCACGCAGACGGATGACAGTGGAGCGTTTCATTTTATGCCCTCGGGTCTCACCAATGGCAACGTAACGCTCAGTGGGAGAACGTGTGAGTGGAGTCCTATCACACGTGAATATCAATACAGCGATTTTGAAACGGTCACGTTTTCGCTTTCCGATTTGGTGATGACGTCGCCAGCGGTGCAAGAGTTTACGGTGGCGGATATGACAGGCACGGGCAACACGACAGCGAATCCCTATCTGACCGGAAAATTGGTTGCGGATGATGGGAATATCAGTCGGGTGAAGGTAGAATTTGACTATCATGGCGATGGAGTGGTTGACGGACACACTTACAGTGAATCGGATGGAACTTTCCGATACCTTCCATCTCTCACGCCGGGAAGTTATGTGATTTATGCGCGTTCGTCAAGCCTGCATCCCCGTACCAATCAGTGGGTATCCGGCGACTGGTCGCCGTGCACACTGACTGTGGTGGCCCCCTCTTCCGGCTGGATACCAGGCATCGCGTCTGTGAACACAGTCACCGGGATTAAAAACGGGAATGGCGTTATGGTGACCGATATTCCCGCGATTGTGGGGCAAATCACCTCTGAAGGAGGGTATGCGAATCTGACCATTGAATACGATACCGATGGTGATCACGTATCGAATCATACAGAAGCTCCGGACCAATGGGGACGTTTCGCATGGAAAGATACCACCCTTTCATCGCCAACTTCATCTGGACAAACGCTCACGTGGAATGTCCGAGCGGTGTATACCGATCCGACTACGCAGGCTGTGACAGCTGGAGACTGGACCAGTTATTCGTATATTTATCGGGATAGCACCGTGGAAGCAACGCTGGACGACGCCACGATTGTGCGCAACACCGATACCGAGCATGAGGCTACGTATCGGATTACCGGTTATGTTTCATCCGGAACTCATGGTGTACAGACGCATGTTGAACTGGACTATCGCGGCACTGGGGTCGCGGATGGTATCGCTGTTCCCAATCGTTCTGGAATGTTTATTTTCTATGTGACGCCCGAAACCCCGATCATTCGAATGAGAGTGGTGGAAACGCTGGCGAACGGCTCTCAGCATTATCCGACGCAGGAATGGCAAACGCTGTCACTCACGCAAAAGCCCTATACACCGGGAATGTCACCTTCCGGTCTCAGTGGAGATATGAGTCTTTCTCTCGTGACCTGGGAAGAGTATCTGGCGACTGGTGTTACTTTACAAGTGACAGGGACTCTTCCATCGGGACAGACGTACGATAGTTATCGCGTTTCCGTGGATTTTGACAGTGATGACACTGCCGATATACAACTCATCCCGGATGAACAGGGACGAATCACGCTGTCGATGGTGGATGGGGCCATTCGTTCCGGCTGTAAACAGGATCTTCCGGAAGGACTCATTCTCTGTCCGGCACGGCTGTCTCTTTCCGGTTCAACAACCGTGATTGCGGAAACGCTGATGCCGTATGTGTATCGTGGTGAACTGAATGACGTGGAATACGCGTCATGTTTAGAACAACTAGAAGCGTTCCATGATACCGTCGAAACGTATCATGACGCATTGTTGGAAACGGTGGACGCTTCGACTGAAAATATGGGAACAGAGGTACAATATACACAAGAACAAGCAACCAACGACGAATCGACGCCAGCCGAGGATCAAAGTCCCACGGGAATATCCGCCGCTGATCGTGATCGGATTCAAAACGCGATCATGCCGGAAATTCCGACGCCGCAGTTTACCAGTGAGCTTCCAGATTTAGTGAGTGATCCCGCGTATCAAGACGCGGTGGATGCGGTTTATCATACGTATCTTTCCAGTGTGAACACCGTGAAAGAGGCCTTCCAAAATGCCTATGATACCATCGCGGATAATTACGAAAAATCGGTCGGGGATGCTTGGGAATCCTACGCGAAGACCTATGACCGACTGCTGAAAGCCTCCGCGAAAATTGAAGCGGAAAGCGTTTACACCACGAAGGAATGGGCCGAAATGCAGGCGGCCCAGCAAAACAAGTTACAGCAACTGTCCGAAGAAAAGACGGTCAAAAACGGACAGGTTGCCGCGTATTACAGCAGTGCTTCGCAGGCCAATACGAACGCGATGAATACGGCGATGGCGGCCTGTTGTGACAGCAATTGCAATGGGAATACTCACTCGGCAGCGTGTCAGGAAAATCGAATTCTTGTTCAGCAAGAATATACGCTTTTACACACAGACGTTCTGTATGAGAGCGAGTTGCGGTACGGGGATGTGAACGCTTGGTATACGTTGGAACGGTTCAATATCATAGCGGACTGTGTCTCAAAAATGATCTCTTTCCGCACTCATTTTGAAAAGAACAAAGCAGACCGCCTGTTGGATATCAGTCATCAGATGGCTACCGCGGGGAAAACGTATCAGGTTGCCGCGGCCGCATTCCTCCAAACCTCTCTAACCGCAATCGCGACCCAGACACAAACTTATCGGAACTCCATAGCCTCGACGTGGAGTACGGCGGTGAGTGATACATATGCCGTTGCGGCGAATGTTTTGAATACCTGGGCACAAACATCGGAAACCGACTCCGATTGGGCGTCATATGTGCTTAATATCGCTGGAAATGCGGATACAGAGGCTGATAGTGTTATTTCCGCGTATACGACGCAGGCGAGTGCGGATGCGACCGCAGAGAAGGATGCGACCGTAGCACAAGCGGACGCGTTGTATACAGCGGACGCGGCTATCGCCGCAAGAAATGAGACGGATGCGATCAGTGCCGCCCAAAAGCAGGTACAGCTCCGCAAAGACTACCTGACCGCGATGGAACAATATGAGAACGGGGTGGTCCGCTTACGGAGTCAAACAGCATCGGAACAAACATCTACATGGCGAAGCGCCGTCACGACCATACTGAATACAGACAAATCCTGTCACAAACAAATCTTGGGATACAATCATTCCTGCACGAACGAGATTCGCCCCATACAGAAGAGTTATGATCGGGGCGACATCACCTACGCACAGTATGTTGAGCAGACGAACGAGGTCTATACCACTTACGGACGCCTTTCGGACACGGCCTCCGTGCGGCAGGACCAATCCGCGTTGCGGGAAATTTTGTCATATCACAAGGCCATCCAGAACTGTCAAAAGGTCTTTTCCGTGAGTGCGGTTAGCCAATATGAAACGTATGAAAACGATTTGGCGGACGATCTTGGGGAGTACTGGAAGGGGATGATTTCCATAGCCTCGGGAGCGAGCAGCAGTTATGTGAGTACCGTGGGAACGTATACAAACAGTGTGAACAGTGCCGCCGATACGTATCAGACAGCCTTGCTGAGTGCGACGCAGACGGCGGAACATAGCAGTCTCACCGCCGCGCAGACGCGAGCAAATGCGGATACCGCCGAGGAAACGTCATGGCTTTCGTCAGTCATGACCTCGTTTTCGACGACCATTTCCAACGCATACGACAGCATTTCCGATACTTTTGTTCAAACGCTTTCCGAAGCCGGCTGGAGTGACTTGCAGAGTTACTTTGGCACGGAATTAAGCGGCAGCTCCTCACTCATCGGTAGTTTGATTGGCGGCGCCGTTTCCCAGGCGACCGCGACGCTGAACGGCGGTTTTTCGCTGGCGGGCGATCTGTTAGGCGGCGTCACATCCTGGCTAAGCGGTGTAAACGACGCGATCGGTGACGCGGAGGCATCGGCGAATTCGGAAAGTTCACGGCTTTCGAATCTTGAAATCGACGCGCGAGTGGCGTACTATAAGGAGGTGAGCGCGGCGGAGCGTTCGTATCGCGATTCGATGATCGGCGTCCAAACTACGCAGAGGCTTCGTGAGATGAAATACGTCAGCACGGCAGCCATCCAGAATCTGGAAAACAGCCTCAGCGATATTCAGACGCGAAGCTATACCTCGTATTGTTCGCCGATGATGTGGTATTACGGCGTGTTCGGTATGGGCTCCAATGTCGATGTACCGATTCAGTTTGGAAGCTATTGGCAGATCAGCGATTACGCGGCGAATTACACCGACGCTCCCGGCTATTCGATGGGCGTGGCGAACGCGTATTACGATTTTTATACCAACGGCTACACATCGCCGATCACGACCGAGTATTCCTCGTATTACTTTGGCGGCAATCTTTTGGGCGAGGGTGGCCACCAGGCGTTCGCGGGAACGAGCACGACGCTGCAAAACGGGCTGAACGGATTAACATCACTGGCGGATCTCCAGCGTTACGCGGCGGAGCGGCGGCAAATATCGGCGAAATTCGACGCATTGGGCGATTATCAAAAGACTTACGCCAACCTGAGCCGTGAGGCGGTGAGCAGCGGTTTCGAGCTAGGCGGCGGTTTGAACACGAGTTTACAGGAAGCGTCTTCAGCCTACAGCGGCGATCTATGGACGGCGTGCGGTACATACAACACGGCGATGCACACGGCGTCGCAAAACGACACAACGCTTTCGACGCTTTTGTCATCCGCTCAATCAAGTCTGACGGCGGAGTTGAACCTGCAAAAAGCCTACGCGTCGAACTTTGGCGATTATCAGGTGAATTGGCGTACCACGCTGAACACCAGTGCCTCGGATATCACCTGGGCGACGAATGTGGACGCGGCACGCACGGCGTACATGAACGCGCTTTG
>JAQVKF010000140.1 GCA_028694795.1 Thermoguttaceae bacterium
TACGCCTGCTTGCCTGATTGCAGTGCCTGACCGAGTTCCTTCAAATGGGCCTCAAAACGTTGACCTGGATAGGCTTCAAACGTACAAAAGAACTTCTGAAAGCGACTCTGACGCAATACCATTTCTTCCGGAAGACTACTGGCAACTTCCAACCCCGAAGTGTCGGTGAACGCCAGCACCGGCGTTCCAGCGGCGATCATTTCATGTTTTTCCACATACTTTTGCGAAACGTAGCCGTCGAATGGCGCTCGGAGTTCGGAATCCGCCAAAGCGTTTTGCGCGGTGGCCAATTGGACACGAATGCCCGCGATCTTCGCTTCCATCGCCTCAATTTCTTCCGGACGTGAACCGGTTTTAGCCTTTTCCAACTCTTTATGAGCCGCCTCGGATTGCGCTAACGCCTGATCGTACTGCGTTTTTGCCACGTCGTACTGCACTTTTGGAGCGGTCTCCTCTCGAAAGAGTTTGTCCATACGTTCCCATTGCAATTTAGCCGTATCCAATTGCGAATTGCTCGCTCGGACTTTGGCTTCCAAAGCGGCGACGTCCTCCGCACGCGCACCTGTCCGCATCGCCTTGAACGCGGCTTCCGCTTCCGCCAAACCCGCCGACGCCCGCTGCACGGCCAACTCGAAATCGCGTGGATCCAACTTCGCCAACACCGTCCCCGCCGTCACACGTTTACCGATTGTGGCGTTCAGCTCGCTCATTGGCCCTGGGACACGAAACGCCAGTTTCGCGGTGGAACTTTCTTTGACAAAACCGGGGAACGATTTCTGTTCCAGCTCGTCCCCTGCTTGAATCTCCACAAGCCGAACCAATGGGATCTGCGGTTCGGTCGGAATTTCGACCTTTTTGGAAGAGCGCATCCATACCGCAAGACCTCCAATCCCCAAAACAAGCAGTACGATTCCACCCCACGTGAACAGTTTGCGATATTGTTGCATCGCTCCCGCCTTCCTCATCTATGTTGATACCGCATCGTTTGATGTCGCAACCACTAGCAAAGTCTTTTCAATCTTCCTAATCTCACTATCTTCCTATAGTGCATTATTATACGACAGGAAAGAGATTCGGCAATATCCTCTTTTATCGACACGAGCGCAAGAAAAAAGGCTCCCATATAGGAGGCCCCCCTGAGATTTTGATATCTTCTTTCTTTTCTACCGGAAAAATCAAGATGAAAGGTATATTCGTCCGATAAGAAACAAAGATTGTGGATTGTATGGTCTGTGACGAATATTCGATTTGTTCCAAATCTGAGGATTGTGTGGTTGCTTGGAACGTGGTATAGAGGAAATTTCGATGAGATGTTTATTATATCAGCGATTTCTGAGTCGATTTCGGATTCAGGGGATTTTTCTCTGTGCAATGCTGAGTTTGGGTGTATGTGTGGACCGAGCATGGAGTGTGGAGACGTTGGACCAGGCGTGGGCGACGGCGATGGCGGAGAGTCGTCTGCTCCAAGCGGGTACGCAGCAGATCGAAGCGTCCAGATCGGAGGGAAACGCGGCGCGAGCGGCGAGAATGCCGAAGCTCAACAATACCACGGCGTACGTTGCGTTATCGGAACAACCGAAATTCACCACCGATTTGGGCATTGACACGGCGGCGTTAGGTCCGATTGGGACGTTGTTTCCGTCGAAAATTGAATCGCCGATCTCGAATCAGAATTTTGCGAATTCGCTCACCACGGTGACGATACCGGTGTACACGGGTGGAAAAATCAGCGGACTGATTGCGGCGGCTGATGCGCAGACTTCTGCGACCGAATCGCAACACAAAGGCACCATTCAAGACTTGAAGCTCGAAGTGGCTGAAACGTATCTGATGGTGTTGCGAACGCAACGGTTGGTGGAGGTCGCTCAACAGGCGGAACGCTCACTCTTGGCTCATCAGCGAGACGTGGAAAATTTACGAGTCGCGGGTATCGTGACACGTAACGCAACATTGGCGGCGGATGTGGCCCACGCCGATTCACAGCAAAAGGTGATGCAATCGGAAAACGCGTATGAAACGGCCTCGGCGGCGTATAATCGGCTCATGTGGCGACCGTTGGACGCGAAAGTGTCGCTCGCTGATGTAGATATTCCGCCATTTTCGGGCGATTTAGCCGCATTAACGCAGGAAGCGGTGGACAATCGTCCGGAGCTGGCTCAGTTAGCCGCACAGTCGAGAGCGTTGGAAGCGAAGTCGAATGTTTATCGTGCCGATCGTTTGCCGAGCGTGGTAGCGGGTGCCGGATTCAACTATTTGGAAAATGATACGATTACGCCGGATGGTATTTTTGGCGGCGGCGTGGCGATGAGTTGGACTCCATACGATGGTGGTGTGAGCCGCGCACAACAGACCGCCGCGGTCCACAATGCGACTGCCGTGGCCAAAATGCGGGAAGAACTGCGTACGGGAATTGAACTCCAAGTGCGCAAATGTTGGCTCGACGAACAGGAAACACGCAAACGTGTGCAAGTGGCTATTGTCGCGGTAAAACAGGCCGACGAGAACGTGCGTGTGGTTACCCAACAATTCCGCGAAGGTTTGGCAAATCACACAGAAGTCTTGGACGCCGAGACGCTCCGAACGCAGGCGTGGACGAATCTATGCAATGCGACATACGACGCCATTGCCGCCACTTATCGTTTGCAGCGAGCCACCGGAAAACTATAAATCCACCGTTTTACCTGACGGTGGCGGCGCCAACTCGATAAAGCACTGCCGGCCCGCTATGCGGGCGGTCAGGTTGGAGTGGAATATTAGTGGAATATTACAAGTGAGGACTGGGAACGAAGTGACCGTCCGAACGAACTATGAGCAACCGTGCGGTAGCACGAACACGCAGCGGCGCGTTTGCCGCCCGTCCGAACGAACCATCATGCCTGCTCACCGAAGTGCAGCACCACCGTCTGGCAAAAAGTTTTGAAAATGCTTGAAATGGGTGAAGCTATTTTCCAAATCCGGCAATCCCAAGCATGGTGAACAGTTCTCGCATCCATGTCGGGTGAGCGGGCCATGCCGGTGCGGTTACAAAATGTTGATCAACTACGGCGTTCGTACAGTTCTCGTTCACTCCGCCCCAAATACCACCCGCTAATTCCCATTCCGGACGCACCGCGGGATAACAGATACCGCGGACTCCACGGACCACGCCCGCCGCGGTCAGTATCTGTGGGCCGTGGCAGATGGCCGCGATCGGGCGCTTCGCCGACGCAAAGGCGCGGACGAGATTGAGTATTTTCTCTTCTAATCGAAGAAATTCCGGTGCACGCCCACCGGGAATGACGAGTGCGTCGTACTGGGCGGCCACGGTTGCGATGTCAATCGCGTCGAAATCGGCTGTAATCGCAAACAGATGTCCGGGTTTCTCTGAGTACGTTTGATCACCGCAAAAATCGTGAATCGCTGTCTTGACGTTTTCGCCTGATTTCTTGCCCGGACTGACCACATCCACCGCGCAACCCACGAGCTGGAGCATCTGATATGGCACCATAGCTTCATAATCTTCCACAAAATCACCTACGAGCATTAAGGCACGTTTCGACATGGCCGTCTCCTTCTGATTGGTTGTTTATTGGATCTTCTTTGGTACGAGTTCCATTGGAGTGACTGGCACACATACCACCGCCCTCGCGTTGCCGAAGCCGGGTATTCCCAGCTACCCTCGTGTTGCCGCAACTGGACCACTAGAGTTCCCACGTTTCACGGTTCCCTCGATATTTCAACGCATTCGCTTCATCCGAATTAGTAAATTCGAATTGGTCCGCGTTCCACCGCAATTTTTTCGGCACTCGCACCGCTATGGTACCGAGTAAAATCGTCTCGGCGAAGGGGTACGCCGCCGCAAAATTGGCATCCGACTTCGTCTCGCCTCGACACGCTCGCACGAATTGATCAAGTTCGCCCAGCGGAGCTGTTTCCACCGTCGGAAGTTCGGGCGAGACGTCCGTCTTGGCTTTGGTGATCAAACGAGGATTGCCCGCCGTAAAATCACACAAAATCTTACCATCGTCACCGACGAAAAGAGTATATTCATCCGGCGTCGGCTCGCCCGCTGCTTCGAGTTCTTCAATTTGCGGCGGACGGATACCACCGTCATACCAGTGCAGTCGCAACGTTTCGCCTACATTCGGAGATCCGCCCGCAAACTCCCACGTTACCGTTTGTGCTTGCGGATACGAAACAGTGTTGGTCGTCTTGTACCAGCCTGAAGTGCGGATGCCCCAGTATTCGCTATGCGACGCTTCGACGCTTTGAGCGTGACCAAGATTGAGAATCTCGAAAATTTGATGGAAACTGTAATGTCCCATATCGCCGAGTGCCCCGGTACCGAAATCGAACCAACCACGGAACACTGCGTGGGTATAGGTCGGATGGTATGCGCGATTCGCTGCCGGTCCGAGCCATAAATCCCATTCCAAACCGTCTGGCACCGCTGGCGTATCGGTGGGATATTCCCGCATTCCCTGCGGCCAGAACGGACGTGTCGATACATTATAGACCTCGCGTACCGTCCCGATCACACCGGAAGCAATCCACGCCTTGATCCGTGACGACATCGGCTGATCCGCCGCGCAGAACAGTTGCGTGGCCACGTCGGTTTGAGTCGAAAAATCTCGCATCGTGTGCGCTTCGTCCAAAATATTCGACATCGGTTTATGCGTGACGATATGTTTGCCCGCTCGCATTGCTCGCATGGCGACTACGCCGTGCAAATGTTCCGGCGTCATGTTGTATACGGCGTCCAAATCTTTTTGCGTGGCAAGCATCTCACGAAAATCGCTATACGCTGTGAGATCAATATCTGATGGAGAAGCATTTTGCTGTTTGGCGTAAAAGCGTGAAACGACCGCGCGACCGGTTTCCCGACCACACAAGCCGCCCGCCGCCCCGGATGCCCATGAGGGATCGCCCAGAAAATCCCGTATCTTCTGATTGACCTCGTCCTTACTCCATTCTGGATAGTCATCGCTTTGACGGTTCGGATCACAGATGGCGACGATTCGAACAGCTGGATTCTGCAACGTATCGAGCATTTGACGCATGCCTTGCGTACCACAACCAACATAGCCGAGGTGGATGCGCTCACTGGGGGCAACGTAGCCTGGGCCGCCAAGTACGTGACGCGGCAAGACCGTCGCGCTGACCGCTGCCACCGCTCCTAGTTTCAGAAAATCTCGTCTGGCGTTCCGATAGCTCATGGACTTCTCCTTTTTCGATTCCGATTTTTTTTACGGCATTGTGGATTCCGTTTCTTTTCATTCTGGATTCGTTTATACTGGAAACGGAAGGTCAATTCAATTGATGGAGACACAATACTCAAAAGATTTGTTCAGGAGGATTTTATATGCGACGACGCGATTTACTTAAAAGTAGTGTTCTGGCAGGTGGGGCCGCGACTTTTTGGCGGATCGGATTGCCATGGGAAAATTTGGCGCGAGCCGCGGATGTTTCGCCGCTAACGCCGGACGAGGTCGTACCGAGTGCACGTCAGCTAGCCTGGCATGAACTTGAATTTTATGGTTTTTTACACTTCACGATGAACACGTTTACCGACCGTGAATGGGGCTATGGGGATGAAGATCCGCAGCGATTCAATCCGACCGAATTCGATGCCGATCAAATCGTCGGCTCGTTGAAAGACGCCGGAATGAAAGGCGTGATTCTGACGGCGAAACACCATGATGGTTTCTGTTTGTGGCCGACGGCGACGACGGAACATTCGGTTAAAAATTCTCCCTTCCGCGATGGACATGGCGACGTGGTACGCGAGATTTCCGAGGCTGCCCGAAAACATGGACTGTTGTTCGGTGTCTACCTTTCGCCGTGGGACCGCAATCATGCCATGTATGGAAAACCGGGATATGTGGACGTTTACCGCGAGCAACTTCGTGAATTACTGACGCAGTACGGTCCGATTTTCGAGGTTTGGCACGACGGAGCCAATGGCGGTGACGGATATTACGGAGGCGCGAAGGAGACGCGGACGATCGATAAAAAGACCTATTACGGTTGGCCCGAAACTTGGGCGATGGTCCGTGAACTCCAGCCAAACGCGGTTATTTTTACCGATGTCGGTCCCGATGTGCGTTGGGTGGGTAACGAAGGTGGATGGGCTGGTGATCCGTGCTGGTGCCGCTATTCGCCGACCGCTCCGGATGGTAGCGAGGCGGGGCCGGGACTGATTGACTCGAATCGCTCTCCATATGGGGATCGCTTTGGTAAGGCGTGGCTTCCAGCCGAGGTTGATGTGTCCATTCGACCAGGTTGGTTTTGGCACGAATCACAGAATACCCAAGTGCGTTCGCCCGAAAATCTAGTGAAAATTTATTACGAATCCATCGGGCGTGGGGCCTCCTTTCTGTTGAATGTTCCGCCGGATCGTCGTGGATTAGTCCATGAAAACGATGTTCAATCAATGAAGGAATTTCGTCGAATCATGGATGCTACGTTTGCGAAAAATTTGGCTGATGACGCTAAAGTGACCGCCTCGAATGAGCGTGGCGACGACTATCGCGCGGCAAATCTGCTCGATGATGACCGACAAAAAGTATGGGCGGCGATGGATGGCGTCACGACGGCGGAAATCGTCTTCGATTTACCGCAATCGACGACTTTCGATGTGGTGGCGTTCGAAGAACAGATCGCACATGGCCAGCGGATTGGCGGTTGGGCGGTCGATTATTTTCGTGCGGGCGAATGGAACGAGTTGGCGAAAGGCGAAAGCGTCGGACACAGGCGTTTGTGGCGAGGTGAGGCCGTGACGACCGACCGTGTGCGTCTCCGTATTACGGAAGCGTCTGCCGCGTCGGTTTTACGTGTGTTCGGGCTGTACAAACAACCTTGATCCTATTGATAGGTATAAGAGGGGGCCACAATTCATCCTCCATGGATGTATGAATACGTATGGAAGATACGTATAGAACAAATGGGGATGTTTGTGTCTAAATGGTAATATTTCGAATCAGAATGATGGTTAGGCGAGGAGAAGTGATGTCGAGAACAATATCGAAAATGAGGATGTGGATGGCGACGTTTTGCTTGGTCGTTATATGCTTTCAGACGACGAGCGTGCGTGGAGCGGATTCGGATACAGGAGTCGCGTTTGTCGCTGGACCTTATTTGCAAATCACCGGTCAAAATGAAATGACGGTGGGTTTTGTCACCGATCAGGATTCGCTTGGTTGGGTCGAATTTGCGGAAGGTCAGGGGGGCGAGACACTTGGCGACGCTCCGCAAGTGGCGTACGAAACGCACCACGGGCTACGTCAAAATAAAAAAGTTTTCCGCGTGCCTCTCAAAAATCTCAAACCGGCTACGGAGTACGCGTATCGGATTTGTGCGAAGCAGATTACCAGACAAGAACCGTATAAAGTTACCTTTGGCGACACGATTTCCAGCTCGATTTTCCACTTCAAAACACTCGCCGTGCCGAAATCAGACGCCGGAAAAGAAGACGTGCTTCTTTCGTTTATCGTCTTCAATGATCTGCATAACACCTATTCCACTTTTGAAAAATTGTGGAGCCAGGTCCAAAATGAGAAGTGTGATTTTATCGTGATGAATGGAGATATTCTGCCCGATTCAACAGATGAATCGTTGATTATTAAAGGACTGAAAATTTATTCCGACGCTTTCGCCTCGACATTGCCGATGGTGTACGTGCGCGGCAATCATGAAACACGCGGTACACTGGCGACGGCGTTTCGTCGATATTTCGCCTATCCGGCGGACGAATTTTATTTCGATTTTTCCGATGCCGGTGTGCGCTTTCTCGTCGTCGATTTTGGCGAAGACAAGCCCGATAGTGAACCGGTATACGCGGGTTTGAACGATTTCGATACGATGCGAACCGAGGAGGCGGCGTGGCTGGCCGAAGCCGTTCAAAAACGGGAATTCACCAGTGCAATCGCTCAGGTGGTGCTCTGCCATGCGCCGACGCATCCGACGGACAGTTGGCACGGTACGGAAGATTTACGCGCAAAATTCGCTCCGATTTATAATGCGTCTGGTATCGATTTGTACATCGCTGGACATACGCACCGTGCACTGATTGTACCGGCAAACCGATATCCCGATGGTCAAGATACCGTGCCGAATCGCTATCCGATTGCCAATGGTGATGGACCGGACGAAAAAGTCGCTGTGGTCCAAGTGTTCACGGTTTATGGCGATGGCTCGATCCACGTCAAACAAATTAAAACGGATGGTAGTATTTGCGAGGAAACGACATTCCAACCGATTCAGTAGTTTACTGTTCTTGTGGATTTTGTGTTTAAGATCGCGATTTTTCGTTGTTCCATCGCATTGTTGAATACAAAATCCAACGAAACGGATAAAAGGCCGACATTTTCGAAAATTTACACATAAAACAGTGGCGTCCATGTGTCATTTTGCCACATCAATCCAAGGGAAATAAGTAGGGTGAGGTGTCTTTGATGAATATGCCGATATGGTTTGCGATGGTACGTTTGAACACTTCGATGCGCAATTCCGAGGCAGAACGTCATCGCCTAGAGTGTGACCGCGGCATCGGAAATCACCGGGTTTTCCATTGCGTGAAGAACCGATCCCGATACCAAAACATCCATCAATCGTTCGAATTTCTGTGGAACAACGCAATCCGATTGAATGATTTTTTTCGTCGAATGCGTGCGGGCGCAGCGGCGTGGGTTTGGCTAGTTTGCCTGTGTCTCGGAATGTCGGCCGCGTGTGCCCAAACCGAAGCTGTTTCAGAAAATGGAACTTTTTCCGTGCCGAGTCGTAACGCACCGTGGATCGACTCTTTTTTCTCAAAGAGCGGTGTTTCTTCAGCGATCGCGAATTTTGATACTTACGGCGGAGAATGGAAGTTACTCGGCACTGGCTCGCCGGCTTCATCCGATTCCCCAAAAAATTCACCCGCGGATCTTTCTGCAAATGACATGGAGCTTTGGTCGAATGCGGGCGAAGGTCCCAAGATGGTGCTTCAGAATACGATTTTATCGCGGGGTGAAATGTCGGTCGAAATCTGGATTCCTGATGCTGGTGAAGGGAATGCGGGAATGATGCTCCATGTGAGCGGGCCGGGCGTAGGTGCCGACCGCTGGACGGGTTACGAAATTGCGCTCGATGCCGCCGCACAAAATATTTTGTTTGGTAAACATGAACAAAATTTTACTCCGATTCAACGGATTCCCTGCCAAATTCCTATCAAACGATGGGTTCAACTAAGTGTAAAATTTAACCATGGCGAGGTGGAAATATTTCTTGACGGAATATCTGTATACAAAGGAGCTGATGTAAAAAATCCGCTTCAGTCTGGAGCGATTGGATTGCGTCCGTGGCAAAAAGTGATCGGTTATCGCCATTTGAAAATCCGCGATACGCAAGAGAATGAGACCGCCGCTTGGCAAGAAATCCCATTCCAAAATTTAGATTCTACGGTGGATGCGACGATTGCGGATGAGTGGTTTTCGATCTCAAACGAAAAGAAATGCTGTACGTTTGAATATATCTATACAAATGAATCAAATGGCGACGGAATTCAAAAAATCACACGATTGTCCGATTCCTCCTCCAATTCGGTGTGCGGTATCGGCTGTCGTGGAACTCAATCTACGGAAAGTGTTGCCGAAGAGAGTCCTTTACCCAATGCGATCCAGTGGAGAGGTGGACAAACATATCGTGGATATCTTTGGTGTCGCGCGATTAGTCCAACGCTCTCGCTCCAAGGTACGGCTGTGGACGATGCGGCACAGAGCGTGATTGGCTCCACGGATTTGGTCATATCCGAAAATCAGGAAAATAGTTTGTCCACTCCGGAGAATGCCGCTCATCCAGGTACCATACGGTGTATACCTTTTGCGATTACGCCGGATGCGGACTCCGAGCAAGGTCATTTTGAATTGCGACTTTGCGGTTCCGGCAGTGTCGAATTGATTCGTCTTTTTCTCGATGATTGCGATATAAATTATGCGTCAACGCTTTCGATGGAGAAAATACAAGATATCGAAGCGTCACACAAAGAACCATCGATGAATCAATATACACGGGTTGTTTTTTTAACACGTTATCCGCTCACTTCCCCCAACTCGGTTGGATTGGATTTATGGCAAGCGCAACCTCGCAAGTGGGGCTGTAGTATTCGCGTCATGGATCTGGCAAAACCGCATGAAAGTGTACAAACGATCTTTAGTGACGCGACTGGCTGTATTTACGATATGAATTTGTCGCTGGATGCTCAAACGATCTTCTTTTCGTACACACGGCAAACCGATGGAAAATATCGTAATATTTGGAAAATCGGCGTTGATGGAACTGGGCTGACACGCCTTACCGAAGGGCCTTTTTACGATGTCAGTCCATCGGAATTGCCTGATAGAACCATCGTGTTCGTATCGACACGTAGTACTGGTTACACGGTTTGCCAACCAGGCCCCGCGTCGAATCTTTATCGAATGAACGCGGACGGCTCGCAAATTCGGTGTATCAGTATGAACACGCTCTCGGATATGAGCCCGCAACTGCTTCCTGATGGTCGAATTTTGTTCACTCGTTGGGAGTATATCGACCGCGATTTGACTTATCGTCAAAGTCTCTGGACGCAACATCCCGATGGCACCAATTATCGCTTGTATTTCGGCAATACCGTTCGCGATGTCGGTACTTTTTGGCAAGCGAGGCCGCTTCCCGATGAGCACGGCCAGCTTACTACTGATCGCGTGGTCGCCACATTCGCTCCACATCACAGTTTTCCGCATGGTGCGATTGGTTTGATTGACCAGCGACATGGGTTGGAAACGCATCGTAATGATGGATATACGTACATTACGACAGAAATTGCGCAAATTGCGGATACGGCTCGTGAATGGTCTTATCGCGATCCATTTCCAATCACGGACCAGACTTTTTTGGCGTCCCATGGCAATGAACGGCTTCGGCGTTTTTGCCTGATTCTATTGGATCGTGAAAATCATTATCGTCTGCTCTTTGAAGATCCTGAG
>JAQVKF010000141.1 GCA_028694795.1 Thermoguttaceae bacterium
GACCAGGCTAACTTTTTAGCGCTCGCATAGATTGGCGGTCCCACACCTTGAGCGGCTTGTCCACCACGAGTCCACGCAAAATATCCGTTGTAATCATTGTGAGCGATCTCACCAAAACAAAACGTATTGGACAGTCCGTCATTAATACCAGCAAATGGAACACAACTACGTTCGTAGATCACACCGTTGTTCGCTACCGGTCCAGCCATACCGCCTTTTTCGCTCTCCGTGATATGTGAATACTCCCTTCCCGTCTCGGGATTCGTTCCAACGGCCCCCGTTATGCCATAATAATGCGCCGTAAAACAGTCAATTTCTTGACCATATTGCTTCATACTGGAATATTCATTTGTACAGCTTGGACAGAGAAGAAACGGCACGCGAATTTTAGCCTGTTCCATCACGCCGAGATTTCCCGGATCGTCCGCGTCTCCCGTGTCCCCTTCAAAATCAATCGTGTCAAAAACACTCTTTTGCTCAGCAAATGGAAGTATACGAGTGTATACACTGATTCCTTGTTCGGGCCAAGCCTCCGGTGGTAAAACATTAAATGTGTCGTGGTAAGTGTGAATTGCCAGCATCACTTGACGCAAATTATTGGAACATTGAACTCGTCTCGCCGCTTCACGAGCCGCTTGTACTGCGGGCAGGAGCAACGCGATCAATATTCCGATAATGGCGATCACCACGAGTAGTTCTACTAGTGTAAACGCCCTGTTTTTTTGGTTATTGTTTCCGCAAATACGAATCATACATACACCTTTTACATTGGTATTATCTGTCATCGTCGAATATCTCACCCGTTTTTCATAGAATTGGCAGCATTACACAATTCTTTTGTCCATAGATGTACATTTTATTTTTCCATATAACCGAGTGTCATCAACGCGAAACCGGTGACGAGTACAGGGTCATTTTCCATCCAGCGCGGATTCGCGTTGCACCAAGATCCATCCGGACGCTGACGACGCAGCAGCGCTTCGGTAAGTTCCACTTTCCAATAATGTACATTTCCCTTAGCATCAGTAAACGAGTCGGTATTCTCCATCGTACACAGCAAATCCAACGATTTCGCACAGGTATGATAATAATAGTACAAACCGCCCTCGCCCATACCTGGGTTTTCGTCCAGTGTATAAAAGTTTCTCAGCCATTCAACCGCCGCCTTCACACGTGGATCATCCGCGGTAAGCCCCGCGTAAATCATACTTTTTAGCCCCGCGTAGGTCATCGAACCGTAACTGCGAAGCCCACCTTCCGGTCCACGTCCAGCTGGGCTTTGGCCACCAGCCGCGATAGTGTAATAAAAGCCACCATCATTGATTTTAGCGGCCTCGGCAGATGTGTTATGTTCACTCTCAAGATTTTGGCATCGCGAGACAAAAACCAACGCTTTCTGCATCGCAGGGTCATCCGTACTCGCTCCCGCCGCATGGAGAGCCTCCATCATATATTGCGTGTTCGAAAGGTCCGGACGCTGCTTTCCGCCATACCCCGCTCCGCCGTAGGATGGATTCGATTCATCAATTGATTCACTCTCATCCCACTGTTCACGTCGCAGGCATTCCTGAGCGGCATCAATCTCTTTCGCATACTTTTCACGATCCGCCTGCACGAGTGTCATGATCACAAGTGACGTTTCATATGCGGGGAATCCACGTTGTTCGGAATAAACACCGCCATCGGATTTCACATTCGATAATATGTACTTTAGTGCATCACTGACCATTTTATCACTTTGTTTGACACCGACAGAAAGTAGTCCGGAAACCACAAGCGAAGTCACTCCGACTGGCACCATCTGCGCAAACGAGCCGTCATCCAATTGCTGCTCGCGGAGATATTGTACCGCGATTTCAATCGCACGTTCGCGACGAACCGCCAAATCAGAGTTCGCCGACGATTCCGTATCTTCCGAAGCGAGTACGCAGTGGTTTTGCCCCATCGAAAGTCCAAACGTTCCAGCCATTCCCAAACAAATCCAAGCACGACGATTCCAAGTATTTTTCATTGATTTTCATCCTTTTTGACCAATAGTTTCAATACACACATTAAATCAATCTCACATGTAAACACGATAATGATTATCTGTTCATCGGTGTTCACTCATACATCTATTCCGTAATTGCTCTCCCCGATCTTAAAAGTTCAGCGATTTCACGCCGACCGGTCCGAATGGCCGGAATGATCGCGGCCGCGACGCATAAAAGCATCGTTAAGCCGAACCCGATGCCGAGTGAATCCCATGGAATCGTTAGATCTGGTGTTAATCCTGTCACTGCATAAACGTACATATATCTTGCCGTGATGACCGAACACCAACCAGCGGTCACCCCGAAAGCAAAACTCAGCAGAATGGCCACTAAGCCGGTTAAGATCGCCTCCGCGAGCACCTGTTTTACGAGCGTCGAACGAGTAAATCCAATCGCGCGAAGTACTCCCATCTCCCATGTCCGCATTCGAATCGATGCTAGAATTGTGTTCACCATACCCAGTGATGTAATGATCAGTATGATGAGTGGAAGCCAGCTCATTCCCCATATAATTCCACTCGACCGATTTCCAACCGACTCGATAATCTCCGGTGCGTACCACAATTTTGCGAACGGTCGCGTCGCCGCCATTTCGGTACCATCCACCATTTGATTCGGTCGTACGGCATACTGCTGCGAGATTTTCAACATTTGCGATTCGAAGACGCGAGGCTGAATATTTTCTTCCAAATTCATCCAGAAAAAACCGACCGCGTCGAGTTCAAAATCCGCTTTAACATTTTCATAATTCGTCAGCACCAATCCGAGTGTTCGTCCACCTTGGCGTCGCATTCCAGACGTTTTGGTCAACCAAATGGAACCTGGAATATAAACGACCCCCGCGATTTCGTATTCGATCGCCTGATCACGATGCTTCGGCGGCACGAGCTGAAGTTTGTCCCCGATGCCCAATCCCGTTTGCGTTTGAATCGTGTCGGGAATCAAACAGTAACGTCCCGCAGATCGCGTCAATTTTTCTCTCGCTTCCTCGGCGTTTCCATCAATGAAATTAAGATGGAAAATCGCATCTTTTCCATACATTCCTTTAACAATATCGAAACCAGCGAGGACCACATTCTGATTTTCACGACGCGTCGATTCAAAACCGGGCGTCGCCAGTTGAGCCACCGCAATCGGCGTTTGCTCCACCGCGACAGGCAAGAACTCATTTTTCTTAATTCCCGGCGTGTTTTCGACCTGTGAAATTTCACTCTCCGGAATTCCTTCGGGCAAAAACGCAACCAGCGCATTGGGTACTTGAGGATTGGGTAAAAACGGAACAAGCATGGTAAATCCCCATACTTGAATCGATACAAACAATCCCAAACCGATCGATAACGAGGCCGTAGTACCAATCGTTCGTCCCATATTTCCGGAAAGCGAAAAGTCGAGCATCCGTGGATGGATGTACAACAGTCGTGCGATCAAACACCCCAAGCATTTTTCGACGCCCAAAATCAACAATGGCGTCCAGAGCAAAAAACCGACGGTCATCGACACACACCCCACCGTAGCATACAGCAGTCCACGTGCGACAACTGGAATACCTGGAATATACACAATCGCGAAGTGTATCGCGATCAAAACAGCACCAATGAACGCATAACCATAATACTTACGTACCGTGGTTTGATGAACACCCTGTGTATTTTGCAGTACGCTCATCGGATCCAGTCGACTCGCCCGCCACGCGGGAACAATCGCCGCGATGGCCGCGCCCAAAATCACGCATCCGCCGGATAACCACACACTCGACCAATGAAGCGATAACGCCGCCTTATCCGTTGTTCCTGAACATAGACACACCAGTTCAAACAGTAACGCACTCGTCAATGTGCCAGCCAACCAACCAGGAATCGCATGGAAAAATCCCTCCATAAATACAATTCCGGCGATTTGTTTGCGACTGAGCGCGATCGCACGAAGCAAGGCCAGCTGCCGCACTCGCTCATTCACTCCCATACTCAACGTGGTGAAAATGATAAAAATCGCGGCAAGCAACGTCACCCCAAGTGTCCAATCGGTTTGTGACTTTTGCATTCCCACATTTCGATTTTGCGACATCACTCGTACAATCGAATCGGTATCCGCAAAACTCGCTCGGGGACTTTGCGATTTCAATACAGGCTCCCAACGTTGGCGAAATTCCGACTCATCCACTCCGTCTTTCAGTTCAATACTGATTAAGTTTATACTGAACTTGCGTCCACTTATTTTTTCCGCCGTCGCAATGGGTACAAACAGCGACGCGGTTGGCAATCCTCCATTCGGACCGATCACCGGGGCGTCCATCGCCTGTTCTACCAATCCGACAATCTTCAGTCGAGTTTCCAACACATCGGACGTAACGATGATCTCGTCACCCACATTCAATTTCATGCGATGGGCAGTACCGCTTCCCAAAACACACTCCAACGCGTCTGGAGCCGTCGTGTCGAGCCAGCGCCCCTCACCCAATTCGTAAGGGGATTCCGCGGCACCAATTCCCACGAGTGTCGGACTATTTTGAGGAATGCCTATCCGTACACTGCGAGGATCCTGACCTTCCACGTAATCCCGCGGTGCTGTCGCTGTAATTTTGGCCATCATCATCGGCTCACAAGCCGCGATCGCGGAATCCTGCCGTAATGCGTCGAGTAACGACGACGATAATGCAATGAAAGAATCCCATTGATGCTCACGTTGTGAAGTTTTTGAACCTTCCAAAGAGACGTTCCCACGGCCCTTTTGAACAGGGTCACAGTGCAGACCTTTTGCGTCACTAGGCCTATTTTCCAAGGCGTTCGGGGATTTTTGTCCATCTTCTTTGGGGGCTCCACTTTTTGTTGAACCGGGCTTAACATTCGAAACATTCGGATTTATTTGTTCTGTATTACCACGCGGCGGTCCCGAAGTGAACGGTACAACCACAAGATCGTAACGTCCCATATAAACCTCCGCGTCGTCGTGGAATCCGGAAATCATCGTCTCGTAGCCCGCGACCATCCACACGATCAGACAAGTCGCCGCGGCAATTGCAAGTGATGAAAAGATCACTCGTGTATATCCATATCGCAATTGCGAAAAAGCCAGCTTCCATAAAAATTTCATCAATCAGCCTCCTGCCCAATGGACAAAGACTGCATCGCCTGCTGATACTTCATCGCAAGCTGCGTCACATCGGTAAACGCTCGATTATCGAATTCGGTTAGTATTTTTCCATCTCGAAGCACAATGGTACGGTCCGCGTGAATCGCAACAGAGGATTCATGCGTCACCAATAAAATCGTTCGATGTTCCTGATCACATAGTGTACGAATAATCTCACACAATTTTTGACCGCTAATCGAGTCTAAGTTACCGGTCGGTTCGTCCGCGAGCAAAATCGAAGCACCCATGATTAACGCACGTGCGATCGCCACACGTTGCTGTTCGCCGCCACTAAGCGTGTCGGGCAACGCCGTTCGACGATCATTCAACGCTAACTGGACAAGCAATGAGTTTAATCGCTCCTGAACCTCCGCCGTCGCCGTTTTACCGTCGGCCAGCAATGGTAAAAGAATATTGTTTTCCACCGAAAGCGTCGGAATCAAATTGAATGCCTGAAAAACGATCCCCAATTGTCGGCGACGCAATAAAGTACGATCATAATCTGAAACTTTAGAATCAAATGGATTGAATTTTTCCCCACTTTTCGAATCCACTTGGATTTGAATCGTGCCTTCATCCGGCGGCGTCAATCCCGCGATTAAATGCAAAAGTGTGCTCTTTCCTGAACCACTCGCACCCATTAACGCGACAAATTCCCCATCGCCTATCGACAGATTGAGCTGTTTCAACACTTCTATCGTTTGACTTCCCGCTTGAAATCGTTTGGTCAAGTTCTCCACTTGAATCGCGACAGACAAATGTACATCTGTGCTCATATGTATATATCCTATTCATTTGTATGTTATTAAACAAATTAACATGTACATGCATATTTATTTAAATGCACATAATCACATTATTTGATACGGTTACGGCAAAGTCACCGTTTCACCGCCTTGGGTGGTCGCCATCGCATGCCAAACCGTCAGATCGACAGAATCGCCTATGGCACGGACACTCGCATCGCCCATACCGACATTCACCACGCCGGAATGGTTGCTCGTGGCATGGTTAAATGTCGATTCATAACCGCGCAGCCAAATGCCGGGCACCTCCGCGTTGGGGGGCGAATAAGCCGAATAACCACTCGCATAATGTCGTGAGGCAATCCATGGAAAACCGCGGTGCGTCCCCATCGAACCAGCTGATTCCGCAAGTCGCGTCAAATCGAGATTCCTATATGCGGATGGCAGTTTTCCATTCGGTTCCAATATAAATAGACGGTTCCAGTCTTTTTTCGTTGGTTCCGTTGGGGCGGAAGCGAACGCCAGCAACGCCTCCGACACGATCATCGTCTGACTCGTGCCGTCCTGCATGACCGCCATACTCTTTTGGCGATATCCAAACAGTCCATTGTTTCCGTAATCGTCCAGATTGTTATGATTATCTACCCCTGAACCTGTACAAAAAAAGTAATTTGTACCCGCGGAATAGATATTATTGTTACGTGGTTCGAGATGCCGTCTCGCCTCCGATTCACTCGGACAGCTCAAGATCGGACACTCAAAAATCAATCGATCAAAAATGGACGCGTTGATCGCCGTTCCTCCTGAAAACACTCGCCAATTGTCATAATCACCAAAATCGACGCCTCTCATGAACGCGCCCTGTTCGACGTACGGTAAAATTCTCGCGTGAATCGAATATCCCGTTTGGATGGTTCCCCCCTTCAATTGACCCCACGAGGTGAACTGTGGAAAAAGGCTCATCGTGTCGTGGTAATTGTGCAGCGCAATCGTCCACTGCCGCAAGTTATTGCTGCACTGCATACGCCTGGCCGCTTCACGGGCTGCCTGCACTGCGGGCAGCAACAACGCGATCAAGATGCCGATAATCGCAATCACCACCAGTAATTCGACTAGCGTAAACGCTCGGTTCTTCCTATAGGATTTCATATTTTTCTCACTTGAAAAAATCATCTTCGCCTTAGCTATGGAATCGCCATGCATGCGAGGATTCCGAAAACACCGTTCCGATGGTTCGCAACGATACCTCATGTATGTACACGATACGGAAACCGGCAATCGCGATATCCAATCTGATATCCACGGATAATACCTCGGAACCGGCCCTTCACGGAACATGGCTGAACGTCCGCAATTTTCTACGTCGGCGTGATCCGCCAATGCCGCTAAAAACCGCGCACGAACGCCCAAATCCATTAGCCAAAGGAAAGTCTACGTGATAGAACACCCCAATCGACCCAAGAGAGTCGTATCATTCTCGACGGAGAGTCGTCTGAATCATGGTCACATAACCGGTAGAAATCATTCGGGAGTCCGCTAAGACGTGATCCCAAACAGTGTTCGATTTGCACGAAGCGATTTCACATAAAGACAAAATCGGACGCGAAGAAAAAGAAGTCGTTCCCACCGCGACGACAACCCACAATGGCGATTTGACAGGCGAATCCGGAGCGAGCGGTGGCGGCAGTTCCTCCTGGAGAACCAATTGCCCTGCATCCACGCCCCAATTCGCCAACGTCTGGATATCGGTGATCGAAACCGTAACCGGCTCCTTCTCCGAATACGTTCCCATCAACGCAAGCGAAGCCCGCGATTCTCGGTCCGATGGGATCGTCCAACCACGCCGTAAAAACAGCGTCACCCGCTGTAATCGCGATTGGATTTCCGCCGAATCCACCACGGTCTCACTCGCCAGCGTAGCGATTGATGGCACGAAAGATTCTGCGGTGGGAGCGGACGAATTCGCGAAAACATGCGAAATAAGTGGAGCGGAAAAAACTTTGGGTGCCATGGCAGTAGAAACCGATGACGGCACGGATTCGGTAAGTGGGGAAGATTGGTGGAGATTCGACGCTCGTTCCCGATTCACGGCATCACCAACTGGCGACGCTCCGGGTAAATTTTCCATCGGCGAAAAAGTCTCCATCGACATCGACTGACCGTTTTCAGCCCCGCATCCATTTTCCGGCTCGTTAGCCACCGCACGACGTTCGTGGGGGGCTGCCTCATGTCCGCGGCGTGCCTCATCTCGACAGTTTTCATCCGTTTCCACGTCGAGGGTCGCAAGAAGCGTTAGGCAGTAACGGATGGCTCCGCGTTCCTCTTCCGAAAGTTTTTTCGGCAACGTTTCAGGCGGCATTTCAGGTTGTGTTTCCGATGATTCTTTTGACGACGTTTTCGACCCGGAAGTTTGCGACGCCGCAAACTCCAACCCTTCAGCCATTTCACCTTTCCAATCGCCCGATTTCTCTAAATGATCGGACGAGTCCAAACCATTCGTGGCTGCCAACTCACGAAGCCACGCAATCCGAGGGGCTAAAAACGGGTCCGTCGGTTCAAAACCCAGTCGCAAAAAACCGGAAACAACCCAACTCACCGACACGATGGGCGATTTGCCCGAATGCTCTTGAAAACATAACCACTGCTCCGCACGCTCTACCAGCTCCTCGCGAATCGCTTGTCGATCTTGTAGACGCTGCCTAATCCTCGCATTTTCCATCGTTCGCATCCAAGACAAACTAGAAAACGGGGTGGACGATCGGTCGGACGGATGAGAGAACCGTGAATTGGAGGACGGAGCGGATAACATCTCAGACGCAAGAACGGGGTTCGGTGAAGTGGCCGAAAACGCATCAACGGAGGCCCCTTTGGCCACGAAAATCCATCCGAAGCCAATCCACAATCCCACAGAAACGATGGAAATCCATCGAAAAATCATCAAACACCTATTCGTTGACAAGGACTCCAACCAGCATGTTTCGCCATTGGGTTACGATGAATCCACCCGTGAACTGGAATCCATTCATTCCACCATCAACCAGCGGGCGGAGGAAATCTTCCGAAACAGATTCCGCTCGCGGGCCACCACGGACGCACCAAGTTCGCTCACCGAATACAGCAATCTCGTGAATTCGCGTTCACCACCGATGCCCCCATTATAATCGCACCATTGGTTTGAGGCAAGAATCATCGAACAAATCAGTGGAACAAATTCCACGAATCCTGTGGCAAATAGCGAGAAGTGCAGTCTCTGGGACAAATGGGAACTGTACACCATCGCAAAATTCGCGAAAATCACTATTGCCAGAATCGGCTTTTTTTGGCACAATGCGACTCGGCTACGGATGTCATGGATGACATTCGGGTAAAAACCACAAGGAGGTGGGGCGTGATAGATCGATCATTCCCTGCTGCGGCATGGATGCTTGCAGCAGTGGTCGCTATATTCATGGTAATGACTTCCGGAACGATGGCACAGGGTCCGTCAACCACGGAGGACGGTCTGCCCGTGCGCATTCCGATTACACCCGTGGTCTCACCATCCGCCCGAACACCGTCGCCCAACGAAGCGAATCGGAACACCCGAACGCCGAATTCGGCGAAAAATAGTCTCACTTTGGCGGATTCGTCATCTCTCGGAAAGACGCCTCCTTTGGGTAATGAAAAACCGGCGGGTAATGGGACGCCGGCGTCCGCTCCGACCGCGGCATCACTTTCGACAGTCGGAACTTCGGTCCAAACCACAACCGCACCGGAAATCACCACCTTCACCTCGGCAAATCCCTCTGCGGTAGCCTCTATTTCTTCGACAATGCCAAATCCGGTCACGCCGATGTCGAGTAGCGTGGCCGCTCGGGGCGAAAATACGCCGGGACTGGGCGCGTCGTGGGATCCCGTTATGGCACAGGCAGCGGCGGCCACGGTTCGCATTCGTGTTCTGGACGCAACCGGACATTCGTGGGGGACCGGAACGATTGTCGATGCCAGAAATCACCGCGCGTTGATCGTCACTTGTGGACATATTTTTCGCGAGTCGCAGGGGAAAGGCGAAATTCAGGTTGATTTTTTCCAACCCACAGAACGTCGTCTCACCGGAACGCTGGTCACTTACGATTTGGAAAGCGACATCGGACTGCTCGCCGTCGAGCTGACCGAGCCGGTAACGATTGCTCCCATCGCAGCCGCTTCCACCCCGATCAAACAGGGAATGCGGCTGTTTTCCGTCGGATGTAATCACGGCGAAAAACCGTCCGTCATGCAGGGTTACCTCAGTGCGCAGAACCGCTACGAAGGCCCTGCAAACCTCACTGCAAGCGGCGTACCAGTCGAAGGTCGAAGCGGTGGTGGACTTTTTGACGCTTCCGGGCACCTGATCGGAATTTGCCAAGCCGCCGTACCCACCGATAATGAGGGATTATACGGAGCGTGGACGACGCTCATCGAAAAACTCGATTCTATCCAACTCGCCGCTATTTACCAAAATCCGCAAAACGATTCGGTCGAATTAGCCCAAACCCCACCGGTTGGACAGACCGCTCTCACGAATAACACGCCCCTTGCGAACCAGCCAAACGCGGCACAATCCCCCGATTTTGCGGTTCGCTCCAACCAACCCAATCTCTGGCACGCCGCCGATGAATCCGATGTGGGAACCGCCGCCAACACCGGCACATCCAATGCCGGACCTTCCGCAAGCCAAACGATTCCCGCCTATTTGGCGTCCGGTGTGCGTATCACCGATTTTGAAATGCCAAACTGCTTCGGTTGCCCTACTGACAGGACTGCGGACTGTCTGAGTGTAGCTGATAAATCACCCATGGTTAAGAATGTTCGTGGCGCATTTACTAAAT
>JAQVKF010000142.1 GCA_028694795.1 Thermoguttaceae bacterium
CATGAGCGTCCCCACCGCTGTCAACCATAACGTAGCCACCACCAAAAAACGATGTCGCATTCCGCATCCTCCACAAACATCCCGTATTACGTATTTATCTGATATTACCAGCATACACGGAATTTGTGGAAAAATCGACAGGCTGCTCCAAACTTTTTAACCTTTTTCCCCAAAATAATCGCTACAAACGGATTATTTTAACATGATTGAGGTCAACTGTTCTTTTTGGCGTGTTGCTTTCGGCGATACCATGCGAGTCCGACGATTCCAATACCGGTAAACATGGCGTAGGTTGCCGGTTCCGGCGTCAGTGTGAGATCGGTGGATCCGCATTCTGAGTCGGCCATAGGGGTGGTGGTTCTCGCCCCGCCCGATGAGAATCGTATCGCCGCGGAAACCGAACCACCTTCTTCGAGACCCAGTCGATAAGTTCCATAATCTTCAGGGTCGATAGCCGCTAGATCTGCGTAGCTAATCTGGAGTGTTCCGATCAAATGTTTTCCATAGAGGAGATTATGGGAGGGAAAATCCCCCGAACAGAGGGAATTGTTAAAAGAAATACTTCCACTCCAAGTATTGCCGGTCATGGACCAATCTGAATACACGGGATTGAAGGCACTGAAAGCAGCGTCAGCACCACCTTCCATCCATTTGACGATAACACGTTCTTGGTCCACTGCTTCGCCACTTCCTAGAGGCGTGAGCGTGAAGGTGGTATTCCACGCCTGCCAAACATCGAGACAGGTAAAGTAATCAGGACGACTCAACGTGGCATACACTTTCACTTCATCGCCGGGCCATGGGGTATCATGATTCAACGTCACACGATCGAAACTGGTGATAATATCCGCTCGAGCGGTGGTTCCGGAGAGCCATCCGACGAACAGCGTGGTCATTCCGAAAATCAAAAACGCCACCATTTTTCGTTGGGTGCAACGGAACCATCGAGACCATATGGTGGTTGCGGGAATGTCCTCAGAGCGATGCCTGGCAGAAGGCGATTCCATGGTGGAGGATCGCGGATGTGCCTCGGATGTGGACATGGACGAACGAAAACACGACTTCAACATACAACGGCGCTCCTTTCAGGAGTCGAAATAAATCAACTCCCGCGTGGTGGAAAAAGTTGGTTTTTGATGCCCAATGGAGTTCGAGATGACGCGAAAGTCTTTTTGTGAACAAGAGATATCTCGCGGTCCAAATCGAAAACGTTGGGACATCCACAGCCAGGCGCCTTGGATGTGGTATTATGCGTCGAGTGCATCGAAAAACCAGTTTTTTCACATTTTTTATAGAAAAATTAGGGCCTAATTGGTAAGAATTAAGCAAATAGAGAAAGTTTTGTGTCGCCGCATTACGGGGCGAGATGTGGTGGTATTTAGACGACGTAACAGCGGCGTGTGAAGTCGCGGCAACGACATGAAAAAATATTTTTTTTGCGCAAATGTTCTGGCTATAAAATTTTTCCGAATAGAGGATTGATGGGGAGAGAAAAACTTTTGGTGAGACGGTGGTAAACTCGATTTTGATCCGCTATACTGGTAGATTATGAAATGCTTAAAACCACTACTTGTGTTGTGCGTCGTCTGTTTTGTCATCGGGTTCTTTGCGGCTGTTTGGTTCTGGCTGCAAGGTGTCGGTTCCCGTGTCTATGCCCTTCGTACTCCGAGCGAGGGAGACGTTCGTGGTGAAACCGTTTTGACTCCGCGGGAAGGAGGGCTTTCCGCTCCTGAACTTACGACGGGCACTGGGGTCGCGGCGACGCAATTACCTGGCGAATGGCTCTGTTTTCGCGGCGAGGCTAGGGATAACATTGCTCACGCGTCTGAAACGCTGACTCACAATTGGTCTGAAGCTGGCAATCGTCCTCATGTGCTTTGGTCCGTACCGTTGGGCGAAGGCCATGCGGGTGCCGCCGTTTGGGCGGGACGTGTCTACCTGATCGACTATGATGAATCGCAAAGTGCCGATGCCGTGCGATGCCTTTCACTTGCCGATGGTTCAGAAATTTGGTGTTGGCGATATCCGCAGCATATCGCGAATAACCACGGACGAACGCGAACGGTTCCGGCCATCGCGACGCTTTCCGCCGCTCCCTCGAAAATGTCCCCGGCCAATGGGGCAAATGGGACCGATAGGGCTGACGACGCCGAGGGATCAGACGGTGGAAATACCAAAAGCGATGAAGATGGTAAAAATTCAACCACGGAGTCCGAGACGCGGGTCGTAACGCTGGATCCGAAAGGCGTTTTGTTTTGCCACAATGCCATAACCGGAGAATTGCGTTGGAGTTGTAATTTGGTGGAGCGGTTTCAGACGGTCGTGCCGGGATGGTATGTGGGGCAATGTCCGCTGATTGACGCAGATCGTGTGATTGTGGCTCCGGGTGGACCGGATGCGAGTTTCGCGGCGTTGAGTTTGGTTGATGGTTCGGAACTGTGGCGTTCGGCGAATCCATCCAAATTTCCGATGAGCCATTCATCCATCGTTCCGATGACCTCCCATCCGGGGGCTGAGGTCGCCGATTCCGCCACCGTAGACGCTAACGCGGCGAATATGTCCGAAGATAAAGTGACGCCGCGTAAAATGTATGTGTGGTGTGGCGAAGGTGGTGTCTTGGCGGTCGATGCCGGGACCGGTGCCTTGTTATGGGAAACGAGTTTATGGAAAGTGGGCACGGCGACGGTTGCCTCACCGCTACAGATTTCTGAGCGTGAGTTATTTTTTTCCGGCGGTTACAAATCAGGAGCTATGTTGTTGCGGCTCACGGGAGCCAATCTTCCGGATGGCAGCGCAGCGGATTCGGTAACGCCAGAAGAGGTATATCGGCTGAAATTCCGAGATTTTGAGGCGGAGCAACACACGCCGATTTTTTATCGTGGTTATGTTTACGGCGAACGTAAACAAGATCCGCAGTTTGTCTGTCTCGATCCGCGAACGGGCAAAAAATGCTGGGAAAGCGGCCGCGCAAACCGTATTGGAAACGGTTATGGTCCATTTATGCTGATCGACGACGTTTTTTACCTGCTTGACGACAAAACGGGCGAGCTGGTAATGGTTTCCGCGACACCGGAGAAATATATCGAATTAGGTCGTTGCGAGGTGATTCCTGATTGTGTCAATGCGTGGGGTCCGATGGCATTGGCAGGAAACCGTTTAATTTTGCGTGACGAACGCCGATTATTTTGTGTGGAATTACACTGACGCTCCGGAACCGCCGCGACCACCCGCGTCCACGATCATCGGGTGATGGGGTTAAGTCGGTCTATCCGTTTTAGTAAATGTTGACGCTACGGCATCGCGCATTAACGGAGGAGTTTTTGTTCCATGGAAAACCGAACCAAAACGTCTGGTCCATCCCAATGGCTCGTGATTCCGTTACTGACGTTGGCCGTCGTGGCGGCTGTCGGAACACTCATCTGGATGGACGGTGTACCCAGTTTACCCGATGCGTTCCGCTACGAAATGCCCGACGGTACCATTCCTCCTGAGCTGTTGCGATGGCGAGAGGTCGCTTCTTTTCCATACGCCGAAAAGGACGGAACCACTACGCTCGGACGACCGTTGGGAATCGCCGTTCAGAACCAAACGATCGCCCTGACACGTGACGACGCCACGGTATCGGTTTTTGTGTTGGCCAATCCTGTTCCGTCCCCATCAGATGTCCCAACCAACCCCAATGTACACCCAATTGAGGAAGCCTACCGTATTTCGCTCAGCGCGATTCCAACCTGTATTGCGTCGTTACCCCAATCGTCCGATTCGCCAGTATCGCCGCGTTCGGAAGAATCAAGTGAAGCCGTCGATGCCGCGAGCGACAGCGATTCCTCCCACGTTTTTGACTCCGCACATGTTACAGGTATCTCCGATTCAACCGATACGAGCCATTTTCCCCAAGTGTCACCCTTATGGGGCGAATGGCTCGTCGGTTTGGGTAATCGTGTGGTACGCTGCGGTGCGGCGGGCGAGACGCCGTTCGCGGAGTTGGACGCATCTTCCGTGGCGACGGGACTTGTGGTCGAGGATGCGGACACGGACGGCCAAGTGGACGAGGTTTTGGTGGCTGATTGGCGTGGGCGATGCGTTTGGCGATTTGATGGCGATGGAAATTTATTGAATAAAATCGGTGACAAACGAGTTTCGAATGTTTCCACGAAAGCCGCTTCAACCGGTTTCGATGCGTCGAAAACAAACGACATCGCGTTTGAGACAATGAGCGATGCGAAGTCTGATCACATTGCCGAGATTCCAGAATTTCAGGGATTTGCCATACCGAGTCCGTATTTTGACGTCACGGTTACCCCCGATGGTTTAGTTCGCGTGACGAATCCCGGTTATCATCGGATCGAGGGGTTTACAGCGGATGGGTACCGTGAAACGTCGTTTGGAATCGTGGGCGAGCAGATCGACCAATTTTGCGGCTGTTGTAATCCGATCCATTTGGCAGTATTGCCCGACGGTCGGGGGCGGCTTGTCACGGTGGAAAAAGGGCTTCAACGTATCAAAATTTATGCCGCGAATGGAAAATTGGAGGAAGTAGTCGCCGGACCGAACGATTTCGCTGGCGGCGTGTCGCTTCTGAAAGACGAAACTTTTTTGCAAAGGCGCGCGACCGTGCCCCTGGATTCGACGCTATCAAACCCCGATGTGTCGTTGCCTCCCGACATTGCCGTCTCCGCGGATGGGTTAATTTGGGTGCTGGACACCACACGAATGCGAATCCGTGTTTTTCAGCATCATACGCCCTGATATTTTGGACTCTATGAGAAGCGAATTAAATACTTTTGGAGAGTCGAATGAATCCGACAGAAAAAACACCCAAACCAGAACCATTGGCTCAGGAGCCGTGTGAAATGAACCACTCGGTTCTGCCACAATCTACGACGGCGCAGGAGTTTCCGCGACGTGTGATGCTTCGTGACGGTTTGCGACTTGCGGGTGTATTTGGAATTTTGGGAACAGGCGGTTATCTCGTTGCCAGGCAATCATCCACAGATCGATACGTTTGGCAAATAGATCCCTATCTGTGTACGCTTTGCGGTCGGTGCGCGACCACATGCGTTCTCGATGAATCGGCAGTACGTTGCGTACACAGTTATGTCATGTGCGGTTTTTGTAACCGTTGTATGGGTTTTTTCGATCAGAAAGCGGCGGAATTTAACTCTGCGGCAGAAAATCAGGTCTGTCCCACAGGAGCGATTACCCGTCGTTGGGTCCAAGAAGAAGACTATTTTGAATATATCGTCAATGAGGACCTTTGTATCGGTTGCGGTAAATGCGCGGTCGGTTGCAACGCATTCGGTAATGGTTCGCTTTATCTGCAAATTCGTCAAGATCGTTGTAAAAATTGTAACCATTGCGCGATTGCGGATGCATGCCCCTCTCAGGCGATTGTGCGAACGCCCAGTGATAAGCCCTATTTATACAAGCATCTTTCGGAAGCGGCGCAAAAAGCGGCCTCGCGTGACGCGGCGAACGAAAATGATCGTGATCAGCAAAATAGCGAAAACAAGCAAAATAATTTAAGCAATTTTGGAAATGCTACACAAAATAAAAAGGATTCGGAAGGAGCTTTGGAGTGATCAGCGAACGATTCCGAAGACCGAGTGTCGATTTTGCCAGTTGGTTAAGCCGCGTGACGAGTGGGCTCGTCATGTCGTGCGTGGTATTGGCCGCGGCGTCTGCGTATGCGATTGATAATTTTCCCCGTCCCGATTTTCGCGAATACCAACGTCCGGAGCTTCCTTCGCCGCTTCCGCGTGGTCTGTCGTGGGAGATGCTTGACCTTTGGATACTTTTGCTCTTTCTCCTTGTGGCGACGTGGTTTGCCTTGTGTAAACGCTCTCGAACGGGGCTGTTATCGCTCGCGGTTTTGTCGGTAGGTTATTTTGGTTTTTTTCGGCACGGTTGCGTTTGTGCCGTCGGTTCGATCCAAAATATAACGCTCGGTTTAGCCGATCCCCACTATATCGTTCCATGGAGCGTGGTGGCCATATTCTGTCTACCCTTGCTATTTTCGCTATTTTTTGGCCGCGTTTTTTGTAGCGGCGTTTGTCCGTTGGGGGCGGTCCAGGAATTGATTTGCGTCTGGCCGGTACGAGTTCCGCGTTGGTTTGATCGTGTGCTTTCCTGCATTCCATGGATTTTTCTCGGTCTCGTAATCGTGTACGCGGCAACGGATGCCACATTTTTAATCTGTGCCTATGACCCATTTGTCATTTTATTCCGTGGAATGCAAGGGACGTTTCCGATGATTGTAATCGCTCTATCTCTTTTAGTGATAGGGATTTTCGTCGGACGACCCTATTGTCGTTATCTTTGTCCATATGGGGCACTGCTCGGTATTTGTGCAAAGGCGTCTAAATGGCAGACGCGGATCGCTCCGGACGCATGCCATGAATGCAAACTTTGTGAAAGCGTCTGTCCTTATGACGCAATTCGTGCTCCCACACAAGAATTGTCGGTGGACGCTTATCAAAAATCGCGAAAACAATTCCTCCTTTTGTTCGTTTTACTACCCATTTGGATCGTGCTTGGCGTGGCGTCTGGAAGCCTGTTGGCAGACCAGCTTTCGCAGCGACATCCAACAGTTCAGCTCCATCATTTAGTTGTTCAACAGCAAAACGGCGAGCTTTCGGACGTGAATCGGTTGCCGGAATTAGACCGATTACGCCTCGAGGCTTTCGCCGCGCACGGAACGGATCCTCTTGAGCTGCAAGCACTTGCGACCAAAATTCAGGAATCCTATCAGCGCGGGGCGTGTTTTTTTGGTGGACTAGTGGGTTTGATTTTTGGCGGCAAATCAATTTCACTGTTGGTACGTCGCAAACGTGTTGGATACACGACGAGCCGCTCCGAATGCGTGGCGTGCGGTCGATGTTTCCGCTATTGCCCAACCGAAAAAACATGCCAAATCGTTCCTTTGGGAATAGGGGAAAAATCCACTGAAACCCAATCGAAAACGATGGAATATCAACCATCCAAACTCGACCAATAGGATATATAGATAAAATAATGAGTTCCGAACTTCACCAAGATTCAAAAACAATCGAATCTGTTTCCACCTATGAAGGCTTAACGATGTACGATGAAAACTTAACGATGTACGAAAATAAAAAACGCCAATCCTCGACCGTTGCCATGGTTCTGACGCTCTGTGCGGCGGTCGGCATGGCCATTTTGCTGGTGTTGCTGGTATTCGGTTATCGTCAACGCACGGCGAATAATCCTTACGAAGACGCCCAGATGCTCGAACTCAAATCGCAGTTAGAGACTCATCCGAAAGACGAAAAACTGATCCAAATGTTCCGTGATCGCGATCAGAGTTTACGTCAAGCATATTTTTATAATAAAGATTTTATGCGTGTTGGTGGTTGGCTAGTTTTTGGTGTTTGTGTTATTTGGGTCATCGCGGCACGATTGACCGCTTGGACCACCGAAACGCCACCCACGCCCAACCTTGAAAATAACGGTGGCACTACTTGGAAAAAACATGGGACCGCTCAGGTCGCCTTGTTCATTTGCGGTGTCGGTTTCTTGATAGGAATGATCTATCTCGGTGTCAAACAACGAGTTACGACTTTCGAAAACAATAAAACTCAGACCGAAATTGCGATGACTGCCCCACCAAATTCGACGGCTCACCCTGCTCCAACCGCAAATTTATCCCAAACGACAAATGTGTCAAATGAAGCAGATTTGCAAGATATTAAAAGTACGCAAAATATATCAACAGTAAAAGCATCCGAAACACAAGCATTGCCAGAGCCAACCTCTCAAACGATCGCGGCGTCCAAGACCACTTCCGATACCGTCACGGATGTCACCCCGCAAACGCCTACAGTGACCACGGCCACTGACCGTAAGACGAGCAGTACGATGGCGGATGCAACAACGCAAGTGACCAATTTGGAAGAGTTTACGGCGAATTGGGCGGCGTTTCGCGGTTCCATGGGAACGGGAACCTCCGCTTACGAAAATATCCCGGTAAAATGGAATGCGGAAACGGGCGAAAATATCCGATGGAAATCCGAAATTCCGAAAGAGGGCAATTCCTCTCCCATCGTATGGGGAGATAAAATTTTTATTACGGGCGCAGATGAAGCGGTACGCCAGATTTTTGCGTATTCGACCAAGGATGGAAAATTGCTCTGGACGGCGGAAACCGCGGCAAATCTCTATGGACCGGACGATCACAAGCCGCAAATGGGCACCGGATTTGCCTCACCTACCCCGGTGACCGACGGTCAGCACGTGGCGGCGATCTTCGCGGGCGGTGAGATGTTTTGTACGGACAACGCTGGTAAACTCTTGTGGAGCAAGAACTTCGGTATTCCTAAGAGTGGTTACGGCTACGCCTCTTCGCTAGCTATTTTTGAACATTTGGCCATCGTGTTGATTGATCAAGGCGTCGATAGCGACGTTAAATCAGGCCAACCGCTCTCACGTTTGTATGGCATTGATCTGGCAACCGGTAATGTCGTATGGGAAACAGTGCGAGAAGTTCCCGCTTCATGGGCCTCTCCGATTGTAGCATATATTTCTGGAACCCCTCAAATTATCACCATAGCCATTCCGGGAATCATCGCTTACGATCCTCGAACAGGCAAGGAGTTATGGCGAGCGATGGGCGTTCGAGGCGACGTTGGTCCAACGCCCACATGGTTTGATGCCATGGTTTATGGCGTTCCGAACGATCATTCGCCGCTATTAGCCATTGACGCGACGGGTTCCGGTGACGTGACCAATGACAAAATATTATGGCAAACGGACGAGTCACTGCCCGCGATTTCCAGTCCGATAGCCATGCGGGATTTTCTATTAACGCTCGCGGATGGGGGAACGTTAGCCTGCAGCGACCGAGCGGATGGCACATTTTTATGGTATCGCGATCTTGATTCAACCGAGGTCAACGCCTCACCGTCAGCGGTTGGGAAATATTTATATTTGTGCACAAAAGATGGCAATACCTGGATAGTCGAACCGACACGCGACGGTTGTTTGCGTTTAGACGGCACCGCGACGAACGAGGCGGAACCGATTGCCGCACCGGACGGAAGCATCGGCGAAGGGCTTTCCGCCAGTCCGGCGTTTCAAAATGGGCGTATTTATTTGCGAGGTATTCGGAACTTGTATTGCATCGAGAATCCTTAATCGACGATTCCCCCTCACCCATCCCATTCCTTGAAAACGTATAAGTTTTATATAATGAATTACGAGATCGTATCCTTTATCGAAGCTCTAGTGTCACGAGTGGGCGGAACATCGGACTGTTTAATTCCGTTGTTGCAGGCCATTCAGAATCATGATCGCTGGTTACCCCCGGAAACGTTGGAAGCCCTCTGCCAAATCACGGGCATTCCACCGACAACTGTGGAGGGCGTGTCCACCTTTTACACGCAATTCCGTCATCAACCGGTGGGGCAGCATATCATCAGCATTTGCCACGGTACCGCCTGCCACGTCAAGGGTTCCGTTCGCGTTCAGGAGGCGTTCGAACGCACGCTTGACATCAAAACGGGCGAAGATACCGATAAGGACCGTTTGTACACCATCCAGGGGGTGGCCTGTTTGGGCTGTTGTACGCTTGCGCCAGTGGTGCAAATCGACGGAATTACTTATGGACACGTGACTTCCGAAACAGTACGTTCCGTGTTGACCGATTTTTCGGAACAGATGGCGAAAGGTCCAAATCAACGGGAAAACCACTCGAAGCGTTTGATAAATGGGGTGGAGCGTGTACCGACGGGCGAGATTCGAATCGGTTTAGGGTCCTGTTGTATGGCGCAAGGGTCTCGCGACGTGCGTGACGCGATTGAGCGAATCGTGGAAGCGGACCAAGTGCCCGCTACAGTCAAACGAGTCGGGTGCGTCGGAATGTGCCATCGGGTGCCATTGGTCGAAATGGTTCAATACCAGTCGAAAAAATCGGACGCTCCCGAACAATCCGCCAAAATAACCATTCAACCTGAATCGGTTGAATGGACAAAGCCGACAAAATCTGCCGTCGAAACGGACGCGAGCGGTCAAACACCTGTGGGGTGTTCGCCAACATTACCCCAAATTGTGAATTCCAACCCAGATGAAATGGTCACCATTTATTCGAATGTGACGGTTTCCGACGTTCCGAAATTAATCGATAAACACTTTCCTGGAAACAGGTTACGTAAAGTGACACGGCAGATCGCGTCGTGGTTGGATCGTTGGTTTACGGACGAATACGCGGATCCGGGCGTACATCGGTATTTAAGTCCACGTGATCCGATGGCGTGCGCGTTTTTGGGGCGTCAGGTCCATTTGGCAACGGAACATGGCGGGGAGGCCGACCCGCTTGATTTAGATGAGTATCTCCAAATCGGCGGCTTCGAAGGTTGGCGAAAAACGTGGCAAATGGCCCCGGAAGCGATTGTGGACGAAGTGCTGCGCAGCGGTGTTCGAGGTCGCGGCGGCGGCGGATTCCCGACTGGTCGAAAATGGGCGGCTGTGCGCGCGGCGGTCTCGAAAGACGGTACGAAATATGTCGTTTGCAACGGAGATGAGGGTGATCCTGGGGCTTTTATGGACCGGATGATTCTCGAATCGTTTCCGTACCGCGTGTTGGAGGGGATGGCGATTGCGGCGCGAGCGGTAGGGGCGACGGAATGTTTTCTCTATATTCGTGCGGAATATCCACTCGCCATTGAACGTATTCGAGAAGCCATTCACCGT
>JAQVKF010000307.1 GCA_028694795.1 Thermoguttaceae bacterium
CGCGTTTTGAAATCCATGTAACCGAACCGTCGCACCACCTCGCATTCGCCGTCCGGATGTTCCACGGCGATGGTCGGCAGCGGCATACCGTTAAACGTGTTGGTTTTAACCATCGAGTAAATTGCCATATCGCCAAAAATCAACCGATCTCCCGCTCGCAGAGGTCGATCAAAACTGTAATCGCCAATGATATCTCCGGCCAAACAGGTCGGACCGCCCAAATGATAAGTGTATTTTTTTTCACCAGGTAATCCGCTCGTCAGCAACGGTGGACGATACGGCATTTCCAATACGTCAGGCATATGGCAAGCCGCGCTGGTGTCGAGGATCGCAATTTCCATGCCATTGCGCAATGTGTCCAAAACCGTCGTATGCAGTGTACCTGCGTTCAGAGCAACCGCTTCCCCAGGTTCGAGGTAAATTTGCACATGATATGTGTCACGTAAGTACCGAATCGCCTTTTCTAACCGAGGAATATCATATCCAGGTCGAGTGATATGATGTCCACCGCCCAAATTCAGCCATTGGACCGACGCGAGGTACGCTCCAAAGCGATCTTCCAATGCCTTGAGTGTCGTAACCAAGGCGTCAGAATTTTGTTGGCAAAGTGTGTGAAGGTGGAAACCGTCCAGAGTTTCGAGAACAGACTCATCAAAATTCGCCAGCGTCGTTCCCAATCGACTATTCGGCGAACAGGGATCATAAATCGCGTGTCCCTCCTGCGTTGAACATTCAGGATTAAGCCGAATTCCCACTTGTTTACCCAGTCGCTTGACCCGTGACGCAAATTGATTCGACTGGGCAATCGAGTTGAACACGACGTGGTCCACGTATCCCAAAATCTCGTCGAATTCATCCTCGCGATATGCCGGACTGTAAACGTGATTTTCGAGTTTTTTTCTAGGCGTCCGTCCGTTCCAACGGCACATTTCCTCGTATCCCAGGCGAGCTTCGTATAGACCACTCGCGGTCGTACCCGCCAGGTAGCAACCGATGAGCGGATAGAGTGAAAACATGCTAAACGCCTTTTGCGCAAGCAGGATCTTACACCCCGTCCGCTGTTGGATTCCGTCGAGTATTTCGAGGTTTTGTATCAATTTTGCCTCGTTGACGACGAAGCATGGCGTGGGTAATGCGTCTGATTTCATTCGTCGATTTGCTCCGTTGTTCGCTATTCTACCAGTACAGGGGTAAACGATTCCTGCCACGGAAGCCCAAACTGGTTCAATGCGTCCATAAAGGGATCGGGATCGAATTCTTCGATATTATGAACGCCCGGTTTCAGCCATTTTCCCGTCATCACCATCGTCGCGCCGATCATCGCCGGTACGCCCGTCGTGTATGCCACGGCTTGGCTACCGACCTCCCGATAACACGCCTCGTGATCGCACACGTTGTACAAATAGTAGCTTTTGGATTTACCGTTTTTTTTGCCTTGAAAAATGCAACCGATATTCGTTTTGCCCTTCGTACGCGGACCGAGTGACGACGGATCAGGCAACACCGCTTTGAGAAATTGAAGCGGCACGATCGGACGACCTTCATACATAACTGGTTTGATACTCGTCATTCCCACATTTTCCAGGCATTTTAAATGCGTTAAATAACTCTGACCAAAGGTCATGAAGAAGCGGATACGTTGGATTCCGGGGATATTCAACGCTAAACTTTCGATCTCCTCATGGTGCAGCAGATACATATTCCGCGGGCCGATCTCCGGAAAATCGTACACCCGTTTAATCTCCATCGGTTCCGTTTCCACCCAGTGGCCATCCTGCCAGTAACTGCCCTTTGCGCTCACCTCACGAATATTGATCTCCGGATTGAAGTTCGTCGCAAATGGATAACCATGATCACCGGCGTTGCAGTCGAGAATATCAATCGTGTTGATCTCGTCAAAATGATGTTTTAGAGCGTAAGCGCTAAAAACACTCGTGACGCCGGGATCGAAACCGCTACCCAAGAGGGCCGTGATGCCCGCCGCTTCGAAACGTTCACGATAGGCCCATTGCCATCGATATTCGAATTTCGCGGTGTTTTCCGGCTCGTAATTAGCCGTGTCGATATAATGAACACGACAGGCCAGACAGGCGTCCATAATGGTCAAATCTTGATACGGTAATGCCAGATTGAGCACCACTTGCGGCTGTTCATGTTCAATCAACGCAATCAACGCACGCGTATCGTTGGCATCGACCTGAGCCGTGGTAATGCGTGTTTTCGTCGTCCCTTTAAGCCTATCTCGCAACGCGTCACATTTCGACCGCGTCCGACTCGCAATGCAAATCTCTTCAAATACGTTACTGTTCTGGCAGCATTTGTGGATCGCCACACTCGCTACACCGCCGCAACCGATGATGAGTAATCTTTTCATGGGCATTGCCTCGCTTTTAGGGTTTGTTGATAGTTATACTTGGCCATTTGATTTTCTGGTTGCCATTCACGATCCCGTAACCAAAAAATATGATGGACGTCTTATCGTGACGGGATGTGACGGGACGTCAAAACGCGAGAATCGCCCAATG
>JAQVKF010000308.1 GCA_028694795.1 Thermoguttaceae bacterium
AGTGGGAAAAACCTCTCTACAGCGGCGAATGGAAAAAATCGAATCGGTCAGTAGCCTTTTTTGACAACTGTTTGAGACGCATCCGCCTCCGTCCAAAAACGTGACAAGATGGAAACAGAACGTGCGGCAGTGTCCTGAATCGCGTTGAAATCACACGTCAACATCAAGAAAAAAACAAACAGTTCTTGACGTCGTTGAAAAAAAATTCTACACTGAACGCCCGTGGAGGTAGATATTGAAAAACCTCCAGTTGTTGGTTCTGTTTTTTAGTTTTTTTATTTTGGTTCAGGTTTCGAGTTCTTCGGAATGGCAGGGAAAAACGTTTCCGCATTTTATTTCGTTTTCGTTCGGACTCGAAACGAACTGAGGGAGGTATTCGTTGAAGAGCACTGTTAAATTGAGCGGGAGAGGCAAATTAAAGTCTCTCGGTTTCACATTGGTAGAACTTCTGGTCGTGATCGCGATCATTGGTATCCTCATTGCACTGCTGCTTCCGGCTGTCCAGGCGGCGCGCGAAGCGGCGCGGCGGATGCAATGCGCGAACAACATGAAACAATGGGTTTTGGCACTTCAAAACCATCACGACAATTACCAATATTTTCCATCGCAGGCCGCGTACGGCAACGGCGTGAAGACCGACCGTTTCGGTGTCAACTACCAGCTCCTGCCATTTTTTGAACAAACTGCGTTAAGACAAGCAATCGATAGTGCCGCCGGTCCCACCGCGCCTTGGAAGCCGAGTCGTAAAGCGGATGCCCCTGATGCTTGGGCAATGCGTACGGCACGCCTCGATGCGTTACTCTGCCCGTCCGACCCGCATAACGGTCAACTCGTAAATTTGGGAAGTGCTCACAGTCATGACGGTCGCCCGACGAATATCGTTTACTCGATGGCCGACTGCGTGGCACGTGTCGACAATACCAACGACAGTCCTTATACATCAGCATCAAGCAACGGCAACACGACGTTGGTTAGCAAGTCCACCGGTACGGGTAACTGCTCACATCGTTCCGTTTTCTTCTTCTTTCAACGCAACAATATGAGCTTCATTACCGATGGCACGAGCAACACGATCGCGTGCAGCGAATCGTGTGCTGGCGAATACTCCGCTGACAAGATGCGCGGCGCGGTCGGCTTCATCAGCGCATTCGACATCGGTAGCTGGGTCAGCAGACCAAGCGTGTGCATGAACACGCGCAACCGAGACGGTTATTCGGTTCCAACGCTGGCGCATCCGCGTTGCGGTAACTGGCTCGACCGACTTCCGCTTTTGACAGCGTTTATGACGATCATGCCTCCAAATTCGCCATCCTGCGCAAAATATAATCAGGAACAATTCCAAGTTGGTATGATGACCGCGACGAGCTATCATCCGGGAGGGGTCAATAGCGGCTTCTTCGACGGATCCGTCCGTTTCATTCAGGACTCAATCGACACGAACGGTTCGGCCGATACGCCAACCGGAATCAACCTGACAGGTAACAGCCGTCTTGGCGTTTGGGGCGCAATTGGCTCTCCGAACGGCGGTGAAGCGAGATCTTTGTAATTTATTGGTCATTTATCGTTCATTGGAATGCAACCTTATGGGAAGTTACAAAATGAAAAAAAGTTTGATGGACGGTGCATTTTCGCTCTTGGCGATGGTACTCCTGGCGACCGTCGGTTGCAAAGATGGATCGCGTCCCGCCGACCTGCCGGATGGTGTCGAATGTGTCGTTTCGGTCGTTCAAGACGGTCAGCCGTTGGCGAACGCGACGATTACATTCGTTCCGCAAGATGAAGCAAATAAAAAATATTCCCCTGGCGGTCAAACCGACGCCAACGGCGACGCAGAGATGAGAACCTACGGTTATCCCGGCGTCGCGCCTGGCAAATACAAGGTTCTCGTTTGGAAAGACATAGAAGACGGCGGCAAAACGAAAACCGACGAAAAGACCGGCGAAGAATCTTACGTCGAAGGTAAAGAATTCCGAACGGTCGATCCAAAATTTTTCGACGAGTCAACGACGACACTTGAAATTGACGTCGCGAAGAAGATGGAGAAAGTCGTTTTTGACGTCGGCAAAGTGGTGAGAATTCCGAAACACTAAGGCGAAACATTTCTCAGGATGCGAGGTTTTATCCCCGTTTACGAAAGATTTTTCTAGGGCGTGTTCACATCATCATGATAGAAAAATTGCCAACTAGCCGATGATATCGGTATGAAAATGACAAAACAACCATTTGAAAAAATCAAACACGTTTTCCCTGAGTCTCGGGGTAGTGTACAGATTGATCATTTTACGATGAATTGTTCATCAACGCCGGCAATGGTTCGGATCGAGGCCCCAGAGTAGAGCGATTTTGCAACAAAAAATCGCGAGCGTAAATGAATGTTGGTTAGGACAGGAAAAAAATCCTGCTCTACGTGGTGGAAAACGGCTGCAAATGGCGTGCGTTGCCGAAGGAATTCGGCAACTGGCACACAGTGTACATGCGGATGCGTCGATGGGCTGAAAACGGTGTCTTATTCCATCTT
>JAQVKF010000143.1 GCA_028694795.1 Thermoguttaceae bacterium
ATACAAATCACCAAGCCTGGAAGGATATCCACAGGTGGACGAATGTATTCAAACACTTGCGGCTAAAATCCGCGGCGATGCGGAGGGATCGAAAGACGCGGCTCTGGCTGGCTTGCGGATGCGGCGGTATGGAAAGGGAACGATTTATCTGATCGAACCGAGTGAGAAAAATTCCGTCAAGCCGCTGACATTGGATGGGACAAAGTGGATTTGGTTTCCGGAAGGTGAGCCGGCGTGGGACGCTCCGGAAGGTGCACGGTATTTTCGTAAAACCTTTACGCTTGAGAACGACGTGTGTATTTGTTCAGCACGGTTGCTGGCGGCTGCCGATAATGACGTGAGCGTTCAGGTGAACGGCGTGGAACTCTACCGTGCCAATTTGAGCGAACCAATTCGTGAGGTTGATTTTACGAAATATTTGCGAGCGGGCGTAAATCAATGCGATATCACCGCGATCAACGGTCCAAATACCGCAAGGAACCCCGCTGGATTGCTGGCTGTATTTGAAATCGTGACGGAGGATGCCGCTGGAAACCAAAAGATCTTGCGGATTCCAACGGATGCGACGTGGCAGACTTCGCGTCAAGTTGCGTGGAATGGCGAAATTCAATCGGCGGTAGAGTTGGGTGATTACGGGATAGGCCCGTGGGGATCGCGTGGAATTGTCGATCGAACGGATTCAACGGAAATTTACCCGACATATGAGCAAACGGTCGCGATATTAGCAAGGCAAAAAATACCAGAAGATTTTACGTCGCGAAACGACGCGTTACGATTCTTCCATCGACGCGATGGAACAACGGATTACTATTTTGTGAGTAATCGGCTGGAAATTCCCTACGACGACGAGGTGACGTTCCGTGTGACGGGGAAACATGCGAGTGTGATGGAGCCGATGACGGGACGTGTTTTTCGTATGCCACCATGTACAGAAGTCGATGGTATTACCCGTGTGCGACTTGCGTTGGAATCGGAGGAATCGGTGTTCGTCGTCTTTAGTGACGCAGGCACGCAAAATGGGACGGAGGGAACGGCGGACCAGCGGGTGAATGAGACATCGAAAATGCCTGTTTGGAGAAAAATGGAGCTGAGGCCCATGATGGAACTTAGCGACAACTGGTCGGTCCGATTCGATCCACGTTTCGCGGGACCTGATCAAGCCGTCCATTTTGACCAACTCGTCGATTGGACCACACGAGAAGAGCCCGCCATCCGATATTATTCGGGCATGGTGGAATATGAACGTAAGTTCAACTATGACCAAAAAAATACCGATGATCGTCTATTTCTAGACCTTGGTGAAGTAGAGGTCATGGCGGAGGTGCGAATCAATGGCGAGTTGGCAGGGATTCGATGGGTATCGCCCTATCGCATGGAAATTACAGATTTGCTGCGCAATGGTGAAAACACGATTTCGATCCGCGTGGTCAATCTTTGGTCGAATCGTTTAATTGGCGATGCTGCTCTTCCGGAATCGGAACGTGTCACGTGGTCCACTTGGCCAAACGGGGGATATACGCCCCATTCGCCGCTCCTGCCGTCGGGGTTGATCGGACCGGTGCGAATACTGCGAGAAACCGGCGTGGAGAACGAATAGTTCGGGTTGTTATCCATTTCGACCGGAAAAAATGAAGAAAATTTGGGATGGAAATAGCGCGAATCAGATGTTTCAGACCTCCATTGCTTTAAGTGCGGAGAGATATCCGATCATTGTTTGTGTGGAACGAGTTCCCTTTCGATATCGTCATATTTCATGCGTTCACGATTTTGTGTGTACGGTCACCATCACATTGAAACATATCTTGTTCAAATGTCCATATACAATCTTCGCTTGAATAACGGAAGCATAGATTACGGATGATGATTCAAGGAGTTCTTATGAGAAGTGTTTTTTCGGTCAATTTACCACGGTTTTGCGTGGTGATATGGTTTGCGTTGGGTTGTCCGACGTTTTCGTTGGCTGTGCCGAATGAGTTGGAGTCCACGGTGAGGGAAGTTTCCGTGACGCAAATGGAAAATGATTTTGCCGCGCCGGACGCGGAGTATCGACCGTGGGTTTACTGGTTTTGGAACAATGGAAATTTGACTCGCGAGGGGATTACCGCGGATCTCGAGGCGATGCAACGGGTGGGCATTCGTGGCGTGTTGATTATGGAAGTAGGGCAGGGGGCACCACGCGGACCGGTCGATTTTCTCAGCGACACGTGGCGTGAACTTTTTACGTTTATGCTCGCCGAGGCCGAACGACTTGACATTGAAGTCAATATGAACAACGATCCCGGTTGGAATGGCAGCGGTGGGGCTTGGATTCGTCCGGACGAGGCGATGCAGGTATTGACCTGGACAGAAACACAGGTCGCGGCGGGCGAGCACGTCAAAATCCAGCTGCCGGAACCGGTAAAACGATGCGATTATTACCAAGACATCGTCGTCCTCGCTTTTCCGACACCCTCGGCGCAAACCGTAAAATCGACTGTGCCTGTCGATGAAAATCGTCGGCACTCTTTGTCTAACGCCGCCGATGTGCCCACCTCTTTGGCGAAGACCGATGTGGTTGATGTGACTAAACAGCTGCAGGAGGGAACGTTCGATTGGGTGGTGCCGACGGCAAAAAGCGAGACGACATGGACGATTCTGCGAATGGGACATACCTGTAAGGGAATCATGGTCGCGCCGGCTCCAGAGGGCGGTGTCGGTCTAGAATGCGATAAACTTTCCATCAAGGGAACGGACGCCGCGTTTGCGGGACAAATTGGACGATTGTCGAATGAAAATGCAAAATTGATTGGAAGGACATTCATTTCGACACATATTGATAGTTGGGAGAATGGTTCGCAAAACTGGACCTCGCTCATGCGAGAGGAGTTTCAGGCACGCCGCGGTTATGACCTGCTTACCTACCTTCCGATTTTTGCCGGATATCTGGTGGACAATCAGGAGATGACCGACCGTTTTCTGTGGGATTTTCGTAAAACGGTTTCTGAAATGGTGATGGAAAATCATGTGACACGAATGAAAACGTTGGCCCATCAACATGGATTAAAACTGTCGATTGAGGCGTATGGTTCGCCTTGTGACCATATTCAATATGGTGGTATCGCGGACGAACCGATGGGTGAATTTTGGATTGGTGGCGGCGCGATTGGCACTTGCCGCGGCATGGCATCCGCAGGACATGTTTATGGAAAGACGATTGTCGGTGCGGAAGCGTTCACCGCGGGTGATTCTGAGCGTTGGTTGGAATATCCCGGTTCCATCAAGGCGTTGGGCGATCAGGTTCTTTGCGAAGGGATTAACCGTTTTGTTTTCCATCGTTATTCTTTCCAGCCGTGGAAAGATGTTCGACCAGGTCTGATGATGGGACCGTGGGGAATTCACTATGAACGTACCCAAACGTGGTGGGAACAGACCCCGGCGTGGCACGACTACCTGACTCGGTGTCAATACCTCTTACGACAAGGCAATTATGTCGCCGACATCTGCTATGTGGAACCGGAAGACTCACCGCAAGGATTTACGGATCATCCACACAACGGTTATCCGTGGGACTCCTGCGGAACAGACGCGGTTTTGCAAATGTCGGTTCAAGACGGCTGGCTCCGATTGCCCAGCGGAATGCGATACCGTATTCTTGTGTTGCCAGATAGTGATCAAATGACTTTGCCGCTACTGCAAAAAGTTTCGCAACTCGTCTGTGATGGCGCGATCGTCATTGGACGTCGTCCCGTGAAAGCGCATGGTTTGGTCAATTATCCACAAAATGATGAACAGGTAAACACACTTGCGACCGAACTGTGGGGCGAAACAGTAACCCAAGCTGGATTGCGCACCATCGGTAAGGGAACGCTCATTTGGGGAAGAGACGTGGAAACCGTACTGGAAGAGCGTTGTTTCATACCTGATTTGACCGTCATGGAAGAATCGCCCCATTGGATTCATCGTCGAACCTCCGATGCCGATATCTACTTTGTTGCCAACCCTGAATCGTGGTCTGTTTTGTTCACCGCGACATTCCGTGCCACAGGAACTCCGGAATTCTGGTCGCCCAAAACTGGAAAACGGACTCCCGTCGTGGTACAAAAGTCTGACGTCGGTGCAACCACCCTTCTGATTCCATTGGAAGCGACGGAATCGGTGTTTGTCGTATTTCGACACCCATCAGAATGGTCATCTGTCCACTCTGCTCCCGCACCGACGATCACGAGTATCGAACGCGATGGAGAAACGCTGTTTAATCCCGAAATAAAAAATACACGCATCCATATTCAAAGTGCGTCGTATGGCGTACCAGGAGATGCGAATGCTCAGCGCGATGCGACTCGTGCCGTTCAGGAACTTGTCAATAGTGGACAAAAGGCTATTCGTGTTCGAAAGATCACCGAAATGGTCGGCGATCCGAAATATCTCACGGTGAAAACACTGACGGTGAATTATGAAATTGATGGCGTAAGCAATACGGTTTCCGCCTCAGATGGCGGTACGGTTTACCTGAATACCGCTCAACCGGCGATTGAAGTGGTGACGGCGACGTATGGTCCCGCGGGTGATGCGACGCGAACGGTCGATGTTCGGGAACTGATTCAAAAGATGGCGGACGCTGGGGAACGCCGATTCCTTGTCACCGAGATTGCGGCTAGACATGGTGATCCCGCCGTGCTCGTGGTCAAAACCTTGCAAATTGAGTACCGATGCGAAAATGAGTCGCGTGAATGGATCGGAACAGATGGTCAGATGGTCGATCTGCGGAATATGTCCAATGGTACGTTGCCATTCCGAATTTCAAACACCGAAACGAACGGCTTAGAAATTTGGGAGTCGGGTCAATATACATTTGTTCAGAGTTCCGGAGAAACCATTCAGACGCAAATCGACTTGCCGCAACCACAAGAATTGATTGGTCCGTGGAGCGTCGATTTTTCCGAAAAGGAAATGACGATGGAAAAACTCCTGTCGTGGAGCCAATTGACGGACGAATCGCTCAAATATTATAGTGGAACCGCGGTTTATACACACTTATTTACGGTAGAAAAATCGGCGGTCAATGCGATGCAAAACGGTCGAACACGGATGATTCTCGATCTCGGACGTGTAGAAGTGATCGCGGAGGTAAAGCTGAACAATCGTATACTTGGAACCCTTTGGACGAAAGATAAAACGATTGATGTTACGGAGCTACTTGATGTGGATGGCGAAAACGTTTTGGAAATTCGCGTGACGAATCTTTGGGTCAATCGGCTGATTGGCGATGCCTTTTTACCCGATTGTTCGGAGCGTCAAGCGAACGGAACGTTGTCAGCCTGGCCGCAATGGCTGCAAAATGGCGAAAAGGATACTACTGGACGCCAGACGTTTTGTATGTGGAATCTCTGGTCGAAAACCGATACGCCCATAATGTCCGGATTGATCGGACCGGTGCGTCTGCGATGTGTGATGGTGTTATCCACCCCATAGGCGTGGCGTAGAAGGTATTTCCATTCCGGTAGGTTGAAAACTTGCGGAATGGAAAAATGGACATGCGCGGCCGCGATAGCCGCAAACGCCTGCAACGAATGCGGCGGCGTTTGGACGAAAAGTTCTCATCTGCTAAGAAGTTAAAGCGACCAGCGGTCAAACCATTCGAGGAGTGGAACACCGTTCTCGTCCCATTGAATCGGCAACCAAACATAACGCCCATCAATGGCGTTTTGAGGATTCCAACGGTCGGCCATGAAAATCCAACGGGACTCATCCGTTCCCTGAACCGGCAAAATAAAAGTACTTTGCGCATTAAATGTTGTGGCTATTTGTTCAGATGTTCCGTGACATGGATTTCCGAGTTCGGTCCACGGTCCAAAGAGCTGATCGGCGACCGCCAATCGCGCCGCGTTTGGTGCCCAACCGGTACAGCCGGATGCAAAAAGATAGTATTTTCCACGGCATTTCATGATTGCTGGAGCTTCGTGAAAACGTCCCGGAAATAAACGTACCCAACGGTCCGTATGGCTCAAATAGTCGTCCGAAAGCTCGGCGATATGTAAAACGCCATTCCATTCCGAGGAGTAGATGTGGTAAGCTTTTCCGTCATCGTCCTGAAACAGTGTCATATCCCGCGATTGTTGCCCTTCCTCGAAATGAACGCGAAACAGCAAATCTTGCGGATACTGCGGATGGAAACTGCCACCGAGGTGTAAAGCCGCAATGGCGTCGATTTCCTCTTGGGTGGGCTGTTTGCGTTCCGATTCCGCCGAATTGAGCGGCCAAGTACCAACATTTGGACGTACTGAGTGAATAAATGTATATGGACCCGCGATCTGATCCGCCGTAGCGACTCCGCATCGCGCGTCGGTGTAACCGTTTGACTTGCGTTCGAGATGGAACCACATGACGAATTTTCGTGTCTTTTCGTTATATAAAACTTTCGGACGTTCGATGATCGAACCGCGTGTGATATCACTGTTCGGATCGTCAGAAACTTGGAGTGCGATGCCCTCGTCTGCCCAATCATAGAGATTCGACGAGGAATAACAGTGAACACCCACTTGAGCGGTGTTGCCCTCCGTGCCTTCGGTCTTATGCTCGCCAAACCACCAGTATTTTCCCTCATGGAAGAGGATTCCGCCACCATGTGCGTTGATCGGAAGGCCTTGATTATCCAGCCAAAGTTCGCCAGGATGAAAAACCGCTGTTGATGGCTTTTCATTCAGTTGTTCGGATATCCACCATCGTGCTTTGTAAAATTTAGCTCCATTCAGAGTTCCCACAGTTCCATGATTTCCATTCAGATAAAGAATGGAGTCGGACCACCACATTTCCTTGGGCTGCTGAGCCAGAATATTTCCTACCTCATCCGATGAAATAGATTTAATATTCTCGATCGCCGCTATCGGTATCAGCTGGCGTGTTTCCGTGTCAAAAAGACCGATTCCTTTTTCCCCCGTGACGAAAAGAACGTTCGTCCGCGGTACCGGATACAGGTCGTGTCCACCTTTTAGCTGTGATGGAAGTTTCATAATGGATTTTTGTTCAAGTACAGGCGCCGCTTTGGATCCTCTGTAAGCGTAGCTGGCCAATTCCTGACCACCTAACACCCAGAGCGTTTGGTGCGCGTTATCCCATACTAATCCGTGTGTATCTGTGAACGGATATTCGATATTCTGTACGGTGTCCGGCCCCGTGAAATTTTCCGAAACAATAAACAGTTTCATGTAATTTCCGGTGCTTGATGCGGTGACAATATTCCCATCTGGCAATAGGGCTGCGGAATGTGTATTGCCGCCTGCTAAAGCGTAAAAGAGAACCTTGTGGTCTGCAAGTCGTACGAGTGCCACACCACCACCGGAAGCGACCGTGAGCAGCTGATCGGTTCCGCGTACCGGTTTCGCCTCGCTGCAATTACTAAACCAAGATACATGTCCTGGGGCGATATCGGGAGATTTCGCGGGGTCCCATTCCCATACCATCGCGTCCGGTTGATTCCAGTCGGTATTTGCTTTCAGAATCAGAATCCGACTTGATTGCTGTTCGGTGACCACGATAGGAGCCGTGGCTGGCGCTGTCGGATTGATGGTGATTATTTGTTTCAACGAATCACTCAAATCATATTTTTTTCCAACGGATTTTGATAATGTAAGTGTTTTCGGCTGTGTGGTGATGTTCAGCGTCGGAATCGTGATGACGCCAGTCGCGTCGGCGCAAACGGTTCCGGTGTACTCGCCAAAGGTCCACCCAATTTCTTCATGGGATTGAATTTGGAACTGTTGCAGACGCCGCAACGAAACGTCTGCGGTCGCTTCAGTAGGAACGGTGAAAATGGTCGAGCCGAGTTCTTTCGCATCGGTTAAAAAGAGCGACATCTGGAAAACGTCCGTCGCATCGGTCTGATTTTTCCAGCGAAAAAATGCGTTGACTTGGCCCGGTTCGGTTGCCGATTCACGTTTCGGCCATGGAATTTTACTGTCGGATGACGCGTTCGTAAAAACTGGATACGCCTCATTACGACGCACCGAGAGCCAGTCGAACGTGTCAATGAGATCGTTGACCTTTTTAATTTTGTCATGATTGTTTTCATGACCAAAATTTCCCCAATACGCAATGAGCGGATAATGCCGCGATTTCATGCCGGCAAAAAGAATTTCATGTCCATCGGACCACTGATCATTTGTTCCCGAATAATCGATACAAATGGGCGGATCCGTGAGTACGATACCCATAGGAATGGATGCAGCATTGTCGTCAGATGATGGAGATCCATCGAAGGGAAATAACATTCTCGCAGCAGCGTGTTTCACACCTGCCGGGACGTTCGCCTTGATCGCGGCAAAAATGTTTCCATGTCGGAGTCCAAAACCGAGTACACCGCTTCCACCCATTGAATTGCCGCAGCCGTACACGCGATTCGGATCAATCGAGTAATCCGTCATGACACGACGAATTGTATCTTCGATGCGTTTTTCCACCGGTTGAAGTTCGCCAGATGCCCTTGCGCGGTTGCTGTCGTCCACCGTTTCGTCCGCTCGTAATCCGCCCCACCACCAGTCGGTGTCGCGATTGGCGTAACAATCAATAAACAGCCCAAAGAAACCGTCTGGAACATGGTAAATATCATGATTTCCAGGGGTTGACGTACACTCAAGAGCGGTTTGAGCACTATGGCCCGCGGAATGAAAAACGACGTAAAGAGGTCGATTTTCGATGGGCTTTTCCGCTTCATCCTTCGGATGGACGACGATATACATGTCTTTTTGATCAGGATTCTGACTGTTCCACTCCGGCTTCGAATCGTGTGAAAACCATTCCGTCATACGACCATTAAACATTTCCGCTTTGGTACGTTGAGGCGTCCATTCTTGTGCCGCGGCCACTTCGATCATGAAACATAATGTCAATATCCATGGAAAAAATCTACATTTCATGGTTGCTCCTATTACTTTTAGTGTTATTTTGTATTTAATGTGAGTTGTATGCATAATCCCGCGTAGGATCATACTGTTTTTCATTTATAATGGGGTGACGATAGGGATTCCGCGTGGACAATCTAGGACGTGTTCACACGAGTTGCCACCTTAATCGGAGCGACCGGCATTATCAGTATCAGGTAAAAAGTTTGCGCATTTTCCGCGAAAATGTTTTTTTCGTAAAACTTTTTGCAAAAAGTTTCCCCCAAAACACCCCTCCAAAACTTTTTACTGGACGTACAAACTTCAATATCAACCGGCATCAACCACCCCAACTGCTGTTATTTCATTCTCGGCAATCGGTTTTTACCATGTGATTATATGTGAACAAGCCCTAGATAAAAAGCGACTGTTCCGCGAGGTTGACACGTAGACGTCCCACCACGTTGCGAATGCAGTATTCGCTGCACTCGTCGAGAAATTCTTCTTCCGCTTTTTTGAGCGAGACCAGCCAAAGTTGAATTCCCAATGCGGCGACCAACGCGACAAGCGTCGTTTCAAATGCCGTCGAAAGTCCGCTGGTGACCAACTGCAAGCCGTCTTTGACCTCGGAAATTTCTCCCGCCGACTGCAATAATGTACCAAATTGCCCAATCGCTTCTGAAAGCCCCAACACCGTACCGATAAAGCCGAGCACAGGAATTGCCCAAATTAAACCTTGCAGAATCGAATAGCTCGTTTCCATCGAGGACTCGTCTTGCGACGCTTGGGAACGTAAAATTTCCTCCACATCGCCCACACGACCCAGATTCTGCAAATTCGAAAGGGCGATCAGAATACGATGGTACAACAGGAAATGTTTTGGGTCGTCTACCAGTTGGAGCATTCGTTGCGAGACCTGTTCGACGGTTGTGGAGGAGAGCATAAAATCGGGATCTTCCGGCAAGATGGAATAATTTAACGCTTTTCGTTGGAATACAAGTTTTTGCCATTTGACCCAGAGAACGACTATCGCCCATGACGTGAACAAGACCGTGACATGCTGTGTCGGACCACGTTCGGTGAACATGATAACCCAATAATATCGGTCGCCCAAAGGAATCATTGCCGCATAAAATAGAATCGTCAGCAGGATACCGGCGAGCAGCGCGACGCTGTGACGCACACGAGTAAAACGCGCACCACGAACCCCTAAGCGTTGTTCGATATCACTACGACTCCACGACAGTGGAACATTGACCTCATAATCCATCTTGTTTCCTTCGAAAAATTGACTCTTCTCCACTTATTCCCTTGGACGGGTACGGATTCCGACCAAAAATACAACGATAAAATCGAAAATAGGATGATAAAAACACGACCACCCTCAGAATAACGTCGTCGTGATACTCATGATATGGAACCAACTTGGGGGCGGATATGCGGCTCCTAGTCCGTTAGTCCGTTTCGTTTTTCATGACGCGTCAGGTTCGCCTCCTTCGCCTATCGGGGGTGTCTCGACCGCTTCAGACGTGGGATGCATCGTCGGGCAAAACGTGGCAATCCGATGACGAATGACGGATAAACTGTCACGAAGCGAACGGCTCACAGGTGGAATACTCTTGGAGATTTCCATCTCAAACGCTTGAATTTCCTGAGCCAACGCTTCAAAGGAACGCTGTAACGTTTCGGATTCCGCATCCGATTCTTGATTGCGGCGTTTTTCGTATTCCTTTTCAAGTGTTTGGCATCGTTCCGCAAAATTTTGGGTTCGATTG
>JAQVKF010000309.1 GCA_028694795.1 Thermoguttaceae bacterium
CTTAGACGAGATATTGGGTATTAAAGATCTTCGTAGCGATACTCGGGTCGACTTCGTGGGGGGTATCCGCGGACTGAACGAACTCAAAGAGCGAGTGGATAGTGGTGAAATGGCTCTGGCTATAGCTCTCTATCCCGTTTCGATGAAGCAATTAATGGATATCGCGGACACCGGGAACATCATGCCCCCGAAAACAACTTGGTTTGAACCAAAATTACGTTCGGGATTGGTGATACATAAACTAAAATAAGCGTATTCGTTTTATTTTTATTGCAACGCGGATTTTTTGTATTAAATTTGCCGTAAATGGGCTGTTTTAGTAACAATTTAAAAGTAGATGTATGGCACATCATGATTTAGATGAACTGGACGAGAAAATATTGAGAGCTATCGTCGAAAATGCGCGCACTCCTTTCTTGGAAATAGCGCGTGAGTGTAATGTTTCGGGTGCAGCCATTCATCAGCGTGTGCAGAAACTGACCAACCTTGGGGTAATTAAAGGCTCTGAATTCCTCGTGGATGCCGAAAAGTTGGGTTATGAAACGTGTGCCTTCGTTGGCCTCTTTCTGACATCGCCCTCGACTTTCGACCACGTGGTGCAAGAGCTGGAAAAAATCCCCGAGGTGGTGGAATGTTATTATACTACCGGGCAATACGATTTGCTAATAAAGGTGTTCGCGAAAAACAATAAAGACCTGCTGCGAATCATTCATAACGAGTTGCAACCTCTTGGTTTGGCTAGAACGGAAACGTTGATATCGTTCAAGGATGCTTTCCGTAAAAAGTTTCCCATCAATTTTATCTCCCCCTATCCAGGCGAATAGTGTTGTCAGGTTAATGCTTGTAAACCATAAAAAAGGGACAAGATGAAAAAGAATGCTATAATCGCGATTACGTGGCTCGTTTTTTGGTCGACCATGAGCGTCACGAAAACCGAAGCACGTACCTATACCGATCCGGTGGACTACGTGAATATCCTCATGGGTACTCAATCGGAATTTGAACTCTCGAACGGGAATACCTACCCGGCAATAGCGGTGCCTTGGGGGATGAACTTCTGGACACCACAAACACGGAAGATCGGGGACGGGTGGCAGTACGCGTATACCGACTATAAAATCAATGGCTTTAAACAAACGCACCAGCCCAGCCCCTGGATGAACGATTATGGCCAATTCTCGATCTTTCCCATGGTGAATAAAATGGAGTTCGACCAAGAAAAACGGGCCAGCTGGTTCTCACACAAGGCAGAAATCGCGAAGCCTTATTACTACAGCGTGTATTTGGCGGACTATGATATGACTGCGGAGATCACGCCCACCGAGCGGGCGGCTATCTTCCGGTTCACTTTCCCCGAGGCGGACAGTGCTTTCGTGCTGGTGGACGCGTTTAACCGAGGCTCGGCAGTAGAAATACTTCCCGATAAGAATGCTATCATCGGCTATACCACCCGCAACAGCGGGGGTGTTCCCGAAAACTTCAAGAATTACTTCGTGGTGGTGTTCGACAAGCCTTTTCAATTTACACGAACCGTCGCTGATAGCGCGTTAACGAAAGCCAATAAAGCCGAGGCAAACCATACCGGCGCGTTTATCGGGTTCTCCACCCAGCGAGGCGAGAAGGTGATCGTGAAAGTGGCCTCCTCGTTCATTAGTCACGAACAAGCTTGGCTAAACCTGAAAGAGGTGGAAGAAAAAGAGTTCGACACCGTGAAGCAGGAAGGTCGTGACGCGTGGAACGAGGTACTGGGTAAGATTGAAGTGGAAGGAGGCAATCTCGATCAGAAACGGACGTTTTACTCCACCCTTTATCGCTCTACTCTCTTTCCTCGCAAGTTTCATGAAATCGACGCGAACGGGAACGTCATGCACTATAGCCCCTACAACGGGGAGGTGCTCCCGGGATACATGTATACCGATACCGGTTTCTGGGATACTTTCCGCGCGTTATTCCCCTTGTTGAACTTGGTTTACCCGTCAATGAACGTGGAGATGCAGGAGGGGTTGGTGAACACCTACAAAGAGAGTGGTTTTTTGCCCGAATGGGCCAGCCCGGGGCACCGCGGGATCATGATTGGTAATAACTCCGCGTCGGTGGTGGCGGACGCGTATCTAAAAGGGCTCCGTGGGTATGATATCGAAACGCTTTACGAGGGGATGTTGCACGGCACCGAGAACGTTCATCCGAGTGTCTCTTCCACGGGGCGGCTGGGACACGAGTACTACAACGCGTTGGGATACGTCCCGTACGACGTGGGTATCCACGAGAACGCGGCCCGAACGCTGGAGTACGCGTATGCCGACTGGACAATTTACAAACTCGCGAAAGCGCTGGATCGTCCCCAAGAGGAGATCGACCGCTTTGCTAGGCGAAGCCAGAATTACCGGAACCTATACTCGCCGGAGCATAAATTGATGCGTGGACGCAATAAAGATGGCTCATTCCAATCGCCGTTTAGTCCCACTAAATGGGGAGACGCCTTTACCGAAGGGAACAGCTGGCACTA
>JAQVKF010000310.1 GCA_028694795.1 Thermoguttaceae bacterium
AACGTTAACATACTCGGTATACGACGGAACGATGGGTATATCTTACAGGATGTGAAAGATGAGCGAATGCACTCGGGCGATGTTTTGTTGGTACAAGGAAAATGGAGCGATATCGACAAGCTCAACTTCGAAAACTCGGAGTGGGTGGTCGTCGGGAAACCATTGGAAAACGCGCTGAAAATGCCGAGAAATCACAAAGCACCGGTGGCAGCAGTTATCTTGGTATTGATGATCTTGGCCATGGTGTTTAATATCGTACCCACGGTGATCGCCACCATGGTGGCCGCCTTACTGATGATTATCGCGGGCTGTTTCCGTAACGTGGAGTCGGCCTATAAATCGATCAACTGGGAAAGCACGTTCCTCTTCGCGGGAATGTTTCCCTTGGCGATTGCCATGGAGAAAACCGGAGCATCCACGCTTATCGCGAACGCGATCGTGAGCGGGTTGAGCTCCTACGGTTCCATCGCGGTACTGGCCGGTTTGTATGTGGCCACATCGATACTCACCATGTTTATCAGTAATACCGCGACCGCCGTTCTTTTCGCGCCGATCGCGCTTCAAGCGGCTGTATCTCTAGGGATTAGCCCCTACCCTTTCATGTTTACGGTAACGGTCGCCGCGAGCATGTGCTTTGCCAGCCCCTTCGCGACCCCGCCCAACGCCCTGGTGATGTCCGCCGGAAGGTATAAGTTCATGGACTACGTGAAAGTGGGTTTTCCACTACAATTCATCGTGGGCGTTATCATGATATTCGTGTTGCCGCTCCTCTTTCCGTTTTAAAACAGTAGTGAATTGGCTTTTCGTTTTCCGCGAAAAGACGTACCTTTGCGGTAATTTAGAGGTATCTTCACAACATATTTAATTAGCACACGAATGAAGAGAATATTTTTTTTATCTATTGCAGTTATGACATTATTGGCATGCAATAATCAGCAGCGTCCCGGCGGGACGTCACGAGAAGCGGGAAGCATCTTCCTGGCCGAATACGACACACCGTTCGGAATGCCCCCGTTCGATCAGGTCGAATTCGAAGATTTCAAACCGGCCTTTTTGGAAGGTATCAAGCAGGAAGATCAAGAGATCGAAGCAATCGCTACCAATCCCGAGCCACCCACGTTCGAAAACACGATCGTGGCGATGGACAACAGCGGCCAAGTACTTTCAAGGGTTTCCCGTGTATTCTACGGGCTACGAAGTGCCGAGACAAACGACGATATCCAAGAGTTGGCTCGCGAACTTTCACCGATTTTGTCGGAACATAGCGACAATATCTACCTGAATGAACAGCTGTTTAACCGTATTAAAACGCTGCACGATGATACCACGGGAATGAACCTCACAACCGAGCAATACCGGCTACTCGATAGGTACTACAAACGATTTGTACGTTCGGGTAGCATGCTTGATGAGGTGCAAAAAGATCGGTTACGGGAGATCAACAAAGACCTCTCCGCGGCCACCCTGCAATTTGGGAACAACCTGCTGAACGAAACCAACGGCTATAAGTTGGTGATCGATAATGAAGAGGACTTGGCAGGACTCCCCGAAGGAGTGATTGCCGCGGCAGCCGAAGCTGCAAAAAATCAAGGCGAAGAGGGGAAATGGGTTTTTGGCCTTCAGAAACCAAGCTGGTTACCTTTCCTACAGTATTCCGAGAAACGAGACCTCCGAGAGAAACTCTATAAAGCGATGTATACGCGGGGGGATAACGATAACGAAAATGATAATAAACAGATCATTAATGATATCGTGAACTTGAGGGTAGAGAAAGCACAAATGCTGGGATACCCGAGCCACGCGCATTTTATCCTGGAAGAGAATATGGCGAAAACGCCGGAAAACGTGTATAACCTGCTAAACGAAGTGTGGGAATACGCGTTGCCGCAAGCTAAAAAAGAGGCGGCTGCACTACAGGCAATGATCGACGCAGAAGGGGGTGACTTTAAATTGGCGTCGTGGGACTGGTGGTACTACACCGAGAAACTGCGCCAAGAAAAGTACTCGCTCAACGAAGAGGAGTTGAAGCCCTACTTCAAGATGGAGAACGTGCGACAAGGGGTGTTCGAAGTGGCGAACCGGCTGTTTGGTTTGAACTTCAGAAAACTAGAAAATGTGCCGGTTTATCATCCCGAAGTAGAGGCTTACGAAGTGCTCGATGCCGATGGCTCACACTTGGCAGTTTTCTATACCGACTATTTCCCGCGAGAAGGAAAAAATGCCGGCGCGTGGATGAGCAGCTTCCGGATGCAGCAAGTTCGAGAAGGTGAAAATATTCGCCCGCTTATTTTCAACGTGGGCAACTTCACGCGCCCCACGGGCAACGCGCCATCGCTCCTTACACTCGACGAGGTGGAAACGCTTTTTCACGAGTTTGGCCACGCGCTGCATGGCATGCTCTCGAATGTTACCTACGTGGGACTAGCCGGCACGAGTGTTTCGCGCGATTTCGTGGAGCTACCGTCGCAGGTACTGGAGCATTGGGCATTCCATCCCGAAG
>JAQVKF010000144.1 GCA_028694795.1 Thermoguttaceae bacterium
ACTCCTGTAGCAGAGACTCCTGTAGCAGAGACTCCTGTAGCAGAGCCTCCTGTAGCAGAGACTCCTGTAGCAGAGACTCCTGTAGCAGAGACTCCTGTAGCAGAGACTCCTGTAGCAGAGACTCCTGTAGCAGAAACTCCTGTGGCAGAAACTCCTGTGGCAGAAACTCCTGTGGCAGAAACTCCTGTGGCAGAAACTCCTGTGGCGGAAGAAGATCCGTTGAGTCAAGTGCCAGCGGAATTGATTCAAATTTTGGAAGCACAGGACGGATACATTCCCACCTATTTTGGGGGGGCGAAGGGGAGTCGTACGGGAATCGAAGAATCGCCCGAAGTAAATCTTGGTATGCGTCGTCGTCGGGATGAAGACGGAAATGTGTTGATGGGGGGGGTACTGCCCGTTCCGCCTAAAGTGACTCGATATGCCTCTCTGTTGATTCAGCGTTACGATCTCAATGCGAATTCGCAATTGGAGCCTAACGAATGGAAGAAAATGACAGGATTTCAGGAGGCCATGGACGCGAATCAGGATCAGGAGTTGACTGTGGACGAGCTTGCGGATTGGCTCGTACGATTCGGTCAGGACCGTTCGATTCGACTTTCAAGAGAGGGTATCGGTTGGAAAGACGAGCCGCTCGACACCGATTCACCACTTCCTTCACCGACGATTAGCGATCCGATCCGTTTATACGATTACTCGACGGCCTCCGGCGTCAGTAGCGGAACGACCGCACAAACGACGAACAGTGATGGGACGTTGGACTCCGTGTTCATGAACGAGGGATATCTGAGCGATTTGGGCGTTTCTCCTGAGTTTGTCGATCAACCGTCCGATTCACAGGGGTTTAATTTCGAGGTATTCAGTGCGTTACCCGTTTCGCCAGGTCGTGGCAGCGGCGGCGGCGATGGGAATCCGCAACGTTGGGGGACTCGCGCCGGTTCACGTGGTGGTGAAGCGTCCGACGGCAATCCATCCGGCAACATGGGTGGAATGTTCATTGTTTCCGATAATAATGGCAATCGTGGCGGTCCTTCAATGCAACCGGCGGACCGTGTGGCGCAGGTGCGAAAACAGATGGACGACGCGGTCGCTGCGGAATTGATCACCGCTGATCAAGCGTTGACGATCGTCGCGATGTCCGCAGGTCGGAATTTGGATGAACTTCCCCCCGATTTAAAAGCTATCCGAGAAGCACCCGATTTCCAAGAGCGACTCGCCAATGTCTTCCAACGGTTTATGGAACTTCGGAATGACAGTAGTAAGTCGGAGATTTTGAAGCAGATATTCGGTGACCAAAATCGTTTTTTAGGCGGTCGTAGCATGGGCCGTGGTATGATGGGCGGAATGCCAGGTAATATGAACGGGCCAGGAATGATGGGCGGGCCGGGCCGTGGTGGTCCAAGTATGGGACCGGGTGGCGATGGAAACCAACCTGCATGGGGAAGTAGCATGCCGCGCAATCCGTGGGATCAATCCAACGGCTCCGTGGGTGCCGGCCCAAATACGGGAAATGGTCCCATGGGTGGTCCTGGTATGGGACCGATGGACGGTAACCAACCCAGTTGGAGTGGAGCGAATCCTACAGGCGGTTGGGGCCAACCCAGTGGAAACATGGGGAATATGCCGGGAAACATGGGTGGGATGCCTGCTAACATGGGCAACAACACTGGAAACATGGGGCCGATGGGCGGTAACCAACCCAGTTGGAGTGGAGCGAATCCTACAGGCGGTTGGGGCCAACCCGGTGGAAACATGGGGAATATGCCGGGAAACATGGGTGGGATGCCTGCTAACATGGGCAACAACGCTGGAAACATGGGGCCGATGGGCAGTAACCAACCCAGTTGGAGTGGAGCGAATCCTACAGGCGATTGGGGCCAACCCCGGGGAAACATGGGGAATATGCCGGGAAACATGGGTGGGATGCCTGATAACATGGGCAACAACACTGGAAACATGGGGCCGATGGGCGGGGGCGGTAATCAACCAGGTTGGGGCGGAGCGAATTCCACAAGTGGTTGGGGCCAACCAAACATGGGCGGGATGCCTGGAAACATGCCTGGCGGCTCTAATATGGGCATGGGCGATAGAGGTGGAAACGGTGCGTCAGGTGAAGAATCCCGTTCACGACGTCAGCGTTTCTCACGAACCACGATGGGTGGCGCGACGGCGATCGACACTCGTTCCGACCATTCCGCAGCGGCAATGCCACCTCAAATGGGCGGTACGAGTGGGAATCGGGAGGGAAACGGCAGCATGATGCGGAATAACGCCAGCGGAAATACGAGTGATGGTGACATGAGTGGTGGTTCCTATGGCAATCGGGGTAATCGATTCCAAGAAATCCGACGTAGTAATAATCTGCCTAGCGACAATCCGAGTAGGAATCCGGAAAATTTCAATATGGGAGTGGATAGCCGATCGGGTTCCAGCAATCCAGAAAATTCGGAGAATTCAAATGAATCGAACAGCCGCCGTGGCCGACGCTCACGTTCCGCATCGTAAACGACGGGTCCGGACCATGGTGCGGCCGGTAAAGTACCGCCGGTTCAGGCGGTGTATTTGGGTTCAAACCGCGATATTTGATCCAAACCGTGTCGCCAATGGCGTGGTGAGTTTGGTTTCGAATGGCATCGCGGGGTAAGGGTAATGCCACTTTTTCGGACGGAACGATTTTCCGGACCGTGTGGCAGGGAGATCATTTGCGTTTTGATCGAGGGTAGGTGCGAATTGTAAGCATGAGCGGGTATGTCCCTTGGCTCGAGTGATATGGGGAAATAGGAGAGTAAAAGATGCTCGTACTTTCTCGCAAGACAGGTGAAAAAATCGCGATTGGTGATCAGATAGAGATATCGATTATCCAGATTTCTCCAACGACAGTGCGATTGGGCATTAACGCACCCAAATCCTGTACGATTGTGCGTGGCGAGTTGATACCGCCGCCGGATATACAGGATGTCGTATTGACGGAGGGGCCATCGGCAGAGGATATGTCTGCTCCAAGTAAATAAGTCAATGATATGATTGGATGAGCCTGGGGCGTGTGCACACCATTCTTGTATAGTAAAAGTTGATGGCCGAGAGGTGGGAACACCCGTTGCGACTCCGCGACCGTAATCGGCGAACCGATGTTCACCAAGTTTGAACAGTCACCGTATCGTAAAAACTTTTGACCATTGTCGCTCGCCCAACTCCCGTTGGCCAAGTAAAAGTTTAAAAGAAAAACACTTAACAGAAGTCGAGCAAACGACAGTGCGGTCAAAAGTTTTTCATTCCATATACTTTTTACCTGACGGTGGCGACGTCAACTCGGTAAAGTGCTGCCGACGACGCGGTCACTCCGATTGAGGTGGCAATTTATGTGAACATATCCTAAATATGATACCTAGGAATTTTCCCGGTTTTCAAACCTTCCCATGTGGTATTTTTCGTAAAACGACACCATACGGACCGTTACTGCTTTCATGGGCATTTGGAATGTCTTCCGAATCAAAATCACGCGAATAGTCGTTTTCAAAATATGCCAGATGGTGTTCTCGCTGGAAGTGGTCTAACAACGAAAAATTTGTTGGCATCCACTCCCGCTGGAACCAATGTGTCCGCTATGATAATCAGGAGTAAGGAATGATACGCGTGCAGGATTCCCTTTCTAGAATAGCATACTGGGATAATATTAAGGGTTTTTTAATTGTTTTAGTGGTCTGGGCGCATTACTTATGGGCTTACAGTGCACTTCCAGGCATTTATACCCTAATCATGTTAGTATACGCATGGCATATGCCCGCATTTGCGTTTGTTTCTGGATATTTCAGTCATCGTCGTACCTCCCCTGAGTCCAAAATGATTACGGAGAACGCCGCTAGGCATTTCTCTTCACATGAGGTAAAATCCCTAGTCAAATTATGTGTTACGTACATTGTTTTTAATTCTGGAATGGTTGTAGCGGGGTGTCTACTCGGACAAGGAACGCATCTGTCGCTCATCGAACCGGCGTGGTCCTCGTGGTATCTTCTCTCGTTAATTTCATGGAGATTGACCGTACGTTACGCCGTAAAAGTTCCATTCGTTCTTCCGGCCAGCGTTGCCGTGGCATTTTTAATTGGATTTTGGAGCGATGTCAATAATTCATTCGCTCTTGCAAGAACTATTTGTTTTTATCCATTCTTCCTAGCAGGATATCTTTTGCCAACGGAAAAAATCACACATCTTCTTTCACAGCGCAATGGTAAGAGATATATCCTCGGAAGTTTCATTTTTTCGATTACATTGCTGTTTGCCGTTCTGTGTATTCGCTACGCAACTTTTAGCCAGTGGAATGTTATGATGATACCATATCATGGCATATGGTCCATTGTGCAGCGTGGATTTATGTTTATCGTGTCCACTGCGGCTATCACAGGACTGCTTTTTTTAACACCCAATCGTACCATTCCATTACTAAATCATTGGGGCCGAAATTCCCTAAGTATTTATATTCTCCATCGCCCTGTAACGTTTATTTTTCTGGTTCTTGTTCCAGTGAATAGTATTTCGCCACTGAATTTGATCATTCTATCGACGATCGCAACATTGGTGACGATGCTCGTTTTTAGCACAAAAGAGGTTTCAGAATGGCTAAATAGCCTATTAAACACGATTACCAAAATAATTTACAGTGAAGAGAACGATTGTATTCCACAGCCGAAACGATATCGATTACGGCTCATGATGTTGGTAATTTTTTTGATCGTATTGACGCTTCCGATAGTGCAAAAAGGCCATCGTAAATATCGGTACTCCCAACCACCAATCTCCGTAACCATGTCTGCTTCGGTCACGAGTTCAACTCAGGCTGAACCGTAAAACCTTTTTTTCGAAAAAATTTCACGTCTTGATTTTTTGCTATTCTCTTTGGAATGTATGAAAATGAACGGCATTGCGGAAAATAGAGTGATCATTTTCGATTGGCATATTTCGCGGCAATCCGCTGGCAATTCTTTCGGGTCTACTGTCATAGCCGGTCGCTCTCGTTTATAATGGCGGCGGGAATCGTTCTAAATAACGATCATTCTGGAGATGAATAGTCGCGGAGTGCCTCCGCATTTCATGGAAACTCGTAAGATAGGTGAAAAATGGCTCTGGATCAATACTCGCTGTGTCCTGGCGGAACGGGCAAAAAAATCAAATTCTGTTGTCCTGAAATGCTCGACGATCTCGTCGCCATTGACAAGTTGCTCGAAAAGCAACAGTTTCGCGCCTGCCTCGAAACGCTCGAACGACTGGAAACCGCCCATTCGGGTAAGGAATGCGTCTACGCGATCAAAACGCTTGTGCTGCGGATCATGGAGCAATGGGAGGAAGCGGGGCTGGCAGCGGACGCTTTTTATGCGGCACATCCGACCAATGCGGTCGCCCTCTCGGAAAAAGCCATCCATTTAATTCGAACGACCGGAGCGCGAAGTGCCATGCCGCTGGCCCAACAGGCGTTGGCCTCTGAACAGCTCAGTGCGTCGCTGCCGCGCATTTTTACCATGCTCCAATATCTTGGAATGGGACTCTGGGGCCAACACGAATATCTCGCCACACAAGCGGTCTATACGGTACTGCTCGCCTTGCGTCCGGAAGATCCAGAGCTTCAGGCGACCTATGCGAAATTATTGCAATTACCGGGCGTCCCCGCTTGGGTCAAAGAAGTACGATTGGTCAAATCGCTCAAACAATTCTCGGATGACGCGCCCGAGATGGTGGCGTTTCGTGATGCGTTCGAAAAGGCGACCCGTGTACAATGGGTAGCCGCGGCAGAAGCGTTTGAAAAGCTGGCGAAAGAATCGCAACTCGCGGCGGCGTGGTACAATTTAGCGGTGTTGCGGGCATGGTTAACACAAACAGATGCGGCGATCGAAGCGTTGCACCAGTATGCCAGTCTGAGTGGCGTAGCAAATTCCGGCGTTTCGTCGGACGATGCGGCGGAAGCGGAAGCGTTGGCGTTGTTCTTTGGTGAAACCCCGCTCGGTGACGAGATTCCAATGGTGGCGTGGACACACGATCTGCGTGATGCCAATGCGGTGGATGAGGCATTGGTAAAATCGAAACGATTGGGTGTAATTCGGATCGACTGGTCGCAATTCCGCACAGAGGGAAATCCTGCACCGCGCGCGGGGTATATGATTTGGGAACACGAAGTGCCAGAATCAGTGACGGAAGGAGTGGAGCTTTCGACGCTAGCGGCGCGAGTATTGGGACGTGTACTGGTTTTCGGACGCGAAACGGACCGCTCCGCCCGTATCGAAGTGATGGAGGTTTTGGCACCGGATCGCACGGCGGTGATGCAGCTGTTGGCGGAAGAGCTGGGCGGATTGCTCGAAGCAGCCACGAACGAGGATGAAGTGGATCGTGTGTCGTTGGCAATGCAGATTTTGCAACAGGGCTACCGTTTACCGCAAAATTCCGCTCCCGAACAGGTGGCCCCCTGTCTGAAGGCGATTACAGAAAAGCGATTCTATGAGGAATGGTTGAACCATCCGCTGGGTGCGTTGGACGGAATGACTCCCTTGGCCGCCGCGGTGAAACCAGAATTTCAGAATCGGTTGGCCGCCGTACTACTCTGGATCGAAGCGTTTGTGAAGGACGCGAACTCGGAACTTGATCTCCAAGCAATTCGTTCACAGCTCGGTTTGCCACAGTTACAACCGATTGATCCGACGACGTTGACCGGTCCGATTGCGGAATTACCGATCATGCGGTTAGAACGTGTGGAGCTCGCGAAGCTGGGCGATGGTGAACTTTTGGAAGCTTTGCAGCGATTGGTTTCCGTTCAACTAACGGGCGACGTGGTTCGTTATGCGAAGGAAATCGTGTCACGTTCGTCAATGGCCTCACAAGAAGGTACGCTTTTAGCGTATGATCAACTGGTGCGCACGACGGAAGATCCGACGGAAGCGGCGGGATATCTGGAACGTGGTCGCGCGCTGGCAACACATCTCGGTCGTTCCTGTGGACCGTGGGATTTGATGGAGCTTGGTTTGCGATTCCGTATGCAAGATGCAAATGGAATCATGCAGCTCGTACAACATATCCAGCGACATCACGGACGCGAGCCGCAGATCATGATGGCATTGCAGCAGATTCTCGTGGAAGCGGGTTTGATTCGACCGGACGGTCGTCCAGCCCAGATGCCTCAGGCGGAATCGGCCTCCGGACTGATCATGCCTGATGGTTCCGCACCGAAAAGTGCGGATCGTGGTGGATTATGGACACCAGACGGAGTGATTCCAACTAAACCGGCAACGGATGCCGCAACACCGCCATCGCCAGCGGATGCGGGAGGTGAAAAGAAATCCGCCCTGTGGATTCCGGACTGATCGCACGATGACGCTCGAAATGTCATGAAAAATTCTCGTGTTTATTTGCTTTCTTTAATCGCGTTGTGTTATATTAGAAATGTATAACACAGGGGATGAAATTCTAAGCATTTGAACACAGGAGTTTTTTTATGACACAACGTCGTCAACCACATTGTTGCCCTGGTTGTGATTGTGAACAACACACACCACAGGCACGTCGAGAATTTTTGGGCACCGTAGGTTTGAGCGTGATCAGCCTTGCGGCACTCGGTGGTACGATGCTGCATGGCGTGACATGGGCATCGCTAAGCGAGGAGAATGCGTCGGAAATTCCCATGCCTCCCGCACGCCGCGCGTTGAAGGTTCTGCCGGTTTTTCTGTATGATCAACCGCAATACCACGAAGCGGGCAGTTGGCGAAGTTGGGGTGGAGTACAAACGCAGGCGGATGCGGAACAGGAAAAGGCCGCCATTGCCGCGGAGATGGAAAAAATCACTAAGGAAGCCGATTTTCCGATCGAATTTCTGCCGTTAGTATCGGGTGGTGATGTGAACGCGATTCTCGATCCGGCAGTGGTCGAAGCGGCCGATACTATTCTCTGCTGGCCTGCGGGCGGAAATGTGCACGGAATCGAAAAATTCAACAAACCGACGATTTTCTTCATTCGTCATGAATCAGGTCCCATTTCGCTCTGGTACGAGATTATCAGCCCACGTTACCTGCGTCAGCATGGCGATTCGGCGGCGTTCGAGACGATCCGTGACGACGATGTGGTGATTGATGATCTTTCCGCGGTGATCTGGCGATTGCGTGGATTGTGCGGATTGGTCAATACTCGTGGTACGAAGATTCTGTGCGTGGGTGGTCCGGCCGCGTGGGCACAGGATGCGGTTGCGACCGCCGAAACGGTCAAAAAACTGTTCCAGTTTGAGCTGGAAACGATTGATTATACGGAGATCGAGCGGCTGGTAAAAGAGGCCGATGCCGACCCGAATGCGGTGGCACTGGCGAAAGAGCGTGCCGCAGCATACGTTGCAATTCCACAAACGACGCTCGGTAGTGCGGACACCCAACGATTCGATCCATCGACGATCGAACGTTGTTTTATGCTCGATCTGATTTTCCGCAAGCTGATGGTCCAAGCGGGTTGCTCGGCAATTACGATCAATGCCTGCATGGGCACGATCATGCAGGTATCGAAGACAACGGCCTGTCTCGCACTTTCGACGCTCAACGATGATGGTTGGCTCGCCTTCTGCGAATCCGATTTTATTGTCATTCCGTCGGGTGTTTTAATGGCGAAAATCACCGGCAAACCAGTGTTCCTGAACGATCCAACCTATCCGCACGATGGCATTATCACCCTCGCACATTGCACGGCACCGCGTAAGATGGATGGTCAAAACCACGCCCCAGCCACCATCACGACTCATTTCGAGTCCGACTACGGGTCGTCACCCAAAGTCGATATGGAAGTAGGGCGGCTCACAACGAATATTGCACCCGATTTCGGCTTCAAACGTTGGGTGGGACTGCACGGTAAAATCGTCAAGAACCCGTTCCTGCCGATCTGCCGCTCGCAAATCGATATCGAATTCACGTGTGATTCCCAACAATTGGCCGAACGGATGCCTGGGTTCCACTGGATGACCTGCTACGATGACTGCGCAAAAGAGCTTGGTTACGCACTGCGACGCATTCCGATCACATGGGAATTTTTGCAGTAACGTTTTTTGCCATACGGTGGTAATTCCGACTTGGTGAGTAAACGCGATGGACCGTTCGGGCAGCCACTTTGTTCCTAGCCTTTATTGGCCGGGTATACTGCATACGGTCCGAATATTCCACCCCAACCCGACCGCTTGCGCAACAAGCCAAGAGGGAGATAAAAAGCTCCAACGTCAGGTAAAAAGTTAGTCGGTTACGGGGTGGGGATCGTGCGAGCTAAGGTTATGAATTTCGGCGCGGGCACCGCCTGTTCGTTGGATGTTGTCACATCGTTTTTGAGAAAAAAATCGGCAATCGCATCCACAACACACTGCTGTTCCGCCTCCATCAATTCAGGGAAGCACGGCAGAGCCAGCACTTCTTCCGCCGCACGATTCGTTTCAGGAAGCGAGTCCTCCGCATAGCCTAGGTACTGGAAACACTGCTGACGGTGCAGTCCCAGAGGATAGTAAATTTCCGAACCAATCTTTTGGCTCTGAAGATAGTTTCGCAACGCGTCACGCTGTCCGTGATGCACACGAATCACGTACTGATTCCAAACATGCCGCCCAGCCGTTGATGGTTCAACCTCGCACGGAAGTGTGATCCAACGTTCTAATTGGGCCGCCTGGAACATTCCTTCATAACGCGATGCATTCGCAATACGTCGGGCGGTCCAGTGTTCCAAATGTGGAAATTTCACATTCAAAAAGGCTGCCTGCAAGCCATCCAACCGGCTATTGATGCCGATTTCCGAATGGTAGTACCGCGGTTCCATACCGTGCACACGCAACTGCCGCAAACGTTTCGCTTGCTGAGCGTCACGCACAATCACCATGCCACCATCGCCCGCACCACCGAGATTCTTCGTTGGATAGAAGCTAAAGCAACCAAAATCACCCATCGAACCACTTCGATGACCGTGATATTCCGCTCCGATGGCCTGAGCACAATCTTCCACCACAGCCAAACCACGCAGATGAGCCATATCCAAAATCGGTTCCATCGACGCACATTGCCCATACAGATGGACGGGAATAATCGCGCGAGTACGTCGCGTCAGAGCACGCTCTACACAAGTCGGATCGAGATTAAAATTCACCGGATCAATATCGGCAAAAACAGGCGTGGCACCCAATCGTGTCACCGCGGAAGCCGTCGCAAAGAAAGTAAAACTCGGAAGAATTACCTCATCGCCCGGTCCCAACTCCAACGCCATGAGGGCTAACAAAATCGCGTCACTTCCAGACGCACAACCAATCGCATGGGAAACACCACAGTATTCCGCGATCGTCGATTCCAATTGGGCGACTTCCGGCCCAAGAGCAAACGCTCCGGACTCGCAGACACGTCGCATCGCCACACTAAATTCATCCTGAAGAGCCGCATGATGGCGAGATAAATCCAACAAAGGTACGGGGGTCTGAGTCCTTTCAGACGGAATCATTCTGTGCATGGGGAAATCCATTTCCTTATATCCAG
>JAQVKF010000145.1 GCA_028694795.1 Thermoguttaceae bacterium
TTCGCGTATCGAATTGAGTTTTGGGGCGATGAGATTGAACAACTTTCGTGGATTCATCCGATCAGCGGTGAAATGCTGGAACGTCGTCAAGAACTCGTGATTTATCCGGCGAAACATTTTGTATTACCGGAATCGCGTATCGAATCGGCGGTCGTCGAAATTAAACGTGAACTTGAGGAACGGCTCGAAATCTTGCGTGCGGAAGGAAAGTTGCTCGAAGCACAACGACTGTCCGCACGTACACGTTTCGATCTCGAAATGATACAGGAGGTCGGTTATTGTTCCGGAATCGAAAATTACAGCCGTGTTCTCGCTGGCCGTGCGCCCGGTTCGACGCCAGACACTCTGTTCAACTTTTTTCCGGACGATTTTCTTTTACTGGTCGATGAATCGCATGTGACGATCCCCCAAATTCGTGCGATGTATCACGGGGACCGAAATCGAAAATTGACGCTTATTGAACACGGCTTTCGTCTGCCGAGCGCGCTGGACAATCGTCCACTTACTTTTGATGAGTGGGAGAAGAAAATTCACCAAGTGGTTTATGTTTCGGCAACGCCAGGTCCTTACGAAATGGATCAAACGGGTGGACGTGTGGTCGAACAGATGATTCGTCCGACCGGGTTGCTTGATCCGAAGATCGAAATTTCGCCAGCACGTGGGCAAATTCCTCATCTGCTGAATCAAATTCGAGAACGTGTCGCGGTGGGCGAACGTGTACTGGTGACCACGTTGACCAAAATGCTTGCGGAACAGCTTTCGGCCTTTTTTATCGGACAGGGCGTTCGTTGCAAGTGGCTCCACAGTGAATTGGACGCTTTCGAACGTGTGGAAATTCTAAAAGATTTGCGTGAGGGATTGTTTGACGTGTTGGTCGGTGTCAATCTGCTGCGAGAAGGTTTGGACCTGCCTGAAGTGTCGCTCGTGGCGATTCTTGACGCGGATAAATAAGGCTTCCTGCGTAGCGAAACATCGCTCGTCCAAACGATTGGTCGAAGTGCGCGTAATGTTAACGCCAAAGTGATTTTGTATGGCGATAAGGTGACCGAGGCGATGCAGCACGCGATTGAAGAGACTCGCCGTCGTCGAGCCATTCAAGAAGCGTATAATTTAGAACACCATATTACACCTGAAACGATTAAGAAGAATATTCGAGCGGGTATTGAATCGGAGGTGGACGCGCATCAACAGGCGAATGCTGCGGTGGGACGAACGGACGAATCTCGTTATATTACGGAAGAATATTTGAGCGAATTACAAGCGGAAATGCTCGCTGCGGCGGAGGCGTTGGAGTTCGAACGAGCGGCGGCAATCCGTGATCATATCGAACAGATCCGGAATCAAGTGGGTAAAAAATTGAGCGAAGTGGAGATTAAACCAGTTCCAAAAGGACGTAAAGCGAGATTCGCGGCGGAAGCGGAGAAGAAACGAAAAAGTACGGACTCGAACGCCTCGTCAGCGGAAAACTCGGGAGGCAAACCGACGGAAAAATCAGTGGCGGCGGAATTGAGCCAAACAAGTAAAAGACGATGGTCCAAAAAGCCATGGCCAGCTTCTTCCAAACGTGACGCCGTCTCAGAGGAAACGCCGCCCGCACGTACGGTTCGGGCCTCTAAACGTTCGGTGACACGAAAAAAAGATGGGAACAGATAAATACGAATAGCTACCCCGCTCGTCGCGGTTTCGTCAATTACCGCAACTTGTGGAAAAATACCGACTAAAACGGTTTTGCAATAAAGATGGAACGGTTTGTTTGCGAAAAATCGCCCATTTGCGAAACAAAAATTGGAGAGGGACGCTTGGTGAAAAAATTTCGATGAAAATGGATCATAAGGGTTTTCCCATCTTGAACGCCGCTGAAATTTTTCGTATGTTTGAGACCAATGACGTCGTTAAAGATAAAAAATAAAAAAATTCAAAAAAATAAAAAAATAGTTGCATTGCGTTTTGAAAAAGATTACGCTAGGGGTAAGTATGTGTGGTAATGCGAATGTTTTGCCCGTTTTGACCATTTCTTGGCGAAATCCATGAGTGGGAACTTTTTGCCGATGGGAGTGTCGATGTGGGCGAACCGTTTGTTCTTTGCTTAGTTATTGATGGAGACAAGAAATGCGTTTGAACAATCGTCGTGATTTTATGAAGACCGGTCTTGCGTTAGGGACCGCGTTCTGGGTCGCTCGTGGTGCGAAGGCTGAATCGCCGAACGAATCGGTATATTTCGCGAGCATCGGTGTGGGTGGTAAAGGTGATAGCGATACGTCTGATGCGGCGCGTTTGGGTCGTATGGTCGCGTTGTGCGATGTCGATTTGAACACGTTGGGTGCGAAGGCGGATTCGTTGGCGGACAAACATCCGGATATCCAGAAGTTCCAAGACTTCCGTGAATTGTTCGACAAGGTCGCGGACAAAGTAGATGCGGTCACGGTCAGTACGCCCGACCACATGCACGCTCCGGTTGCGGCACTTGCGATGCGTCTTGGCAAACACTGCTTCTGCCAAAAACCGATGACCCACTCGATCGCGGAAGCCCGTCTTCTCGGTCAGTTGGCGACGGAAAAAGGTCTGAAGACACAGATGGGTAACCAAGGTACGGCAACAGACAAACTTCGTCGCTCGGCGGCGTTGCTTCGTAAGGGTGTTTTGGGTTCGGTGAAAGAAGTCCACATTTGGACGAATCGACCAATTTGGCCACAGGGTTGTCCGCGTCCAGAACCGACGCCAGAGGGTGCTCCAGCCAATTTGGATTGGAAGTTGTGGCTCGGTCCAGCTCCATTCCGTCCGTATGTAGCGGGTGCGTACCATACGTTCAAGTGGCGTGGTTGGTGGGATTTCGGAACGGGCGCGTTGGGCGACATGGCTTGTCATACCGTGAACATGCCGTACATGGGTTTGGACATCGCCGATCCAAAGTGGGTCCAGGCGGAGACCAGTGGTCACAACCGTGATTCGTACCCGAACTGGTCGATGATCGAGTGTGCGTTCCCGAAAAACGATTGGCGTGATGGCTTCCAGTTCTTCTGGTACGACGGTGGTAAGAAAGTTGATCGTAAGCTGGTCGTCGATTGCTTGGAAGACGAAGAGAAAGATGGCAAGACCCGTAAAGCGCAGGTCTCGGCGTCTGGTATTCTCGTGGTCGGTGACAAAGACACGATGTACGCTCCGGGTGATTACGCGGAGAACGGTTTCCGTCTCGCGAGTGGTGAGAAGAAGTGGGATGACTTCGATGAATTCGAAAAGTCGCCAGGTCACTTCGAAGAATTCGTGGAGGCGGTCCAGGGTAAACGTGACCAAGCGGTCTCGAACTTCCCGAAATATGCGGGTCCGCTCACCGAAACAATCCTGTTGGGTAACTTGGCCGTCTATGCCGCTCCGGAAGAAGGCAAGAAGGGTCGTAAAGTCGAATGGGACGCGAAGGACCTCAAAGTGTTGAACGACGAGGCAGATGGTTCGCTCACGAAGATCGTCCACAAGCAGTATCCGGACGAATTCAACCCGTTCACCATTGGAACCTGATCTACGAATACCATCGGAATGTGCCGCCGAGGCCGTGTGGACTACGAGCCATGTGGGGGGCGAGTACAATCACACGCGGCTAGTGCTGGATGTTCGTTAGTCGGAGATGATCCATGACGAATTGTTTTCCAGTTTGTGCCGATTCCGATCGCATACGAAGGTGGTTCTAAGCGGCGGTTCAGTTGTGGGTTTGATGAGAAACACGAGCGTCAGAAATGACGGTCGTGTTTTTTCGTATTTTGCTAGGAATTTTTTCGGCGTTTTCTATCGGTTCCGTAAATGAGCGGTCCCATCTGAACTATTACTCGTAGGTCTGGTTTCCCAATAAGCCGGTATATACGTGGGAAAAGGCAATAGACCATCGGAATGCAAAAGCTGTAAACGATCAAATGAGGGGGAAGGGACGCGATTTGACAAAAAAGAACGTCGGAATAGGCCGACGTTCGTTCACGAATCAACCGTAGGGTACGATTATTTTTGTTCCGCGTATTTTGCCTTTGCTTCGTTCGCCTTTTGAACGATGTCGCGAGTTTCGTCACCGCCCAGTTTCCAAGCGTTGCTGATCACGTTGCTAATTGCACTGTCACGTACGACGGCATCCGCATCGTCAAAATATTCCGCGGAGGCACGAAACGCGTCAATCGTCGGAATACGTTTGAGAATCTCGATGGCGATTTGTCGCTCTTCCGGACGTGTGGATAATTCCATCGCAGTACGGAACATGGCCAATCTCGCGTCGTCCAACACTGCCATCTGACGCGCGATACGGATGTACCCACGTAACGCACGTGTTTTGTACTGGTGATCACTTTTGGCAATCGCCAGCAGCGCGTCGCCAGCATCAACACTCGGCCATTCGCCCAACACACGGGTGCCGGCGTCTTTCAACATTGCGTTGTCCGAATTGGCCGCCGCCACGACGACTTCCAACGCCTTCGGACCAGCCACTTTACCGATCACGGTCAACAGTTGCGATTTCACCGCGTCGTCGGCAGATTCCATCGCGGCGGCAAGTTTTTCCACACACGCCGTGGTATTTTCCTGACGAATCGCCGCTGTCGTCAACGCATCTTGAGCGACCTTCGTTTCTTCATCCGACGCGGCAGGTTTCGTACCGCGAGTAATGAGCATGTCCAATTGGTCCAAACCACAGGTCGCCGCCAACGCTTTGGTCGCGGCAATACGAATCGCCACGTCCTCATGGTCGATCAATTTGAGTAGTGTGTCAATCGCGTCCGACGATCCACGAGTTCCAACTAAATCGAGTAGTACGGACAGTTTTTTACCATCCGCGGTCGCCAACGCCTTAGCCAACTCGGCATCCACTCCATCGGCGGTCAACTTTGCCAAACCTTCTTGGGCGAAGCTGGCAACCGAGGCGTCTTCCGAAACCGCGGCGTCGAGAAGAATGGCCACCGCGTTCGCTTTGCCGTGCGTGGCTAAGAATTTGATCGCCGCCGTCGCTACCGCCGGATTTTCCGACTTCGAATAAGCGATCACGTCCAAATCGGCAACGTCTTTTCGATCACGCAGCGCTTCAAGCAGCAGAACCTGTTTCTCCGGTGTCACTTTGGGCAACTGTTCGACAAATGTTTTCGTCCAGCGTTCCCCATCGCAGTTTCGAGAAAGTGCCAACATCGCTTTGAAGAAAAATGCCTGGCTCAGCTTGACATCTTCCGGAATTTTTTCTACAAACGCCGCCTTCAAGACCTCGTCTTGCAGGTCGGCATAGTTCGCGCCCACCGATTCGATAATCGCATAGGCGAAGAATTCCGGTAATTTGCCTTGCGTACATAATTCGATTAAACTCTGGTAAATCTCTTTCGCGTCGTCGCTTCCGACCGGACGAGTTTCTGCCGCCGCGAGCATGGCGTCGGCCAAAGCGTTCTTATTCGGAAGATCTTTATCAATCGCTTTGAGTAACGCTTTGCTAATCGCGGTCACGGCACCATCGTTTCCAATACGACCCAACGCGCCCGCCGCCGCGTTGACGGTGGGAATATCATTGCTTTGGAGTAACGTTGCCAGAGCTGGGACCGCCACCGCGTATTTCATCTGTCCAAGTGAACCAATCACGCCTTGCAACGGACGATCTTTCAGCGTTTTGGTCGCCTCAAGCATCGCTGCCTTACACGCGCCTGTTCCGATACCCTCTAAGCCAAAACGTGCGTAAAGATTCATCTGCTCATTTGGAAGCATCGAGACCAAAGCCGGAATCGACCGATCCGTCCCCTTGGTCGCCAACGCCTGAGCGGCCTTCATCTTCGCAAACTCGGTCGAATCCACCGACGTGATCACAGCGATCAAACCATCTTCGTCTTTCGCCATAATCTCCGCCGCATCCTCCGCAATCGCCATGCTACTCGTGAGCAGCACCGCGCACAGAGCCACCCATAGACTTTTTCGCAACATATTATACCTCATGTGTCATAATTTTTATTTTATACTGGTTCCACCGAATGGGACGTAACCAAAGCATTTCCATCAGAAGCGTCCTTTTTTTGAATACCATTGATCCAAGAAGTGAACGTGCTTTTGCCACTCGCGCTGATTTTTAAAATTCCGTTTTGGGATGACCGCCAATTTACATTGGGGCCATCGGCTAAATATACCAAGGTTCACGGATTGGTCGGCTGATCATGCGATTCGCCTCTTCATCGCCGACGAAGGTATATTTTTCCAGATCCAATTCCAGCGGACGCTTGAGCTGCCAAGCGATATACGCCGCATGGCAAATAATGTGGGAACGTGCCACGATATCCGCTCGCGAATGAGCCTGTCGCCGCGTTTTCACCGCGTCGAGGAAGTTACGAACGTGAGAATTCGCGGAGGTTCCCTCTTCGCTGTACGCACGTTGTTCTGAACGAAGTTTACTGCTGCCAAATTCCAATCGACCGCTGTCACCCGTTTCGACCCAGCCGTCTTCTCCTTCATACCGGACCGAACAGGTGCCTAGCCCCATCCAACCAGAATCACGCATCACCAGTTTCAAACCATCTTTATACGTGGCGACACAACCACGTTCGTTCGGCTCGTACAAGTACGGAAGCGTCGAGTCGTTACACGCGGCCCAGTTGCATTGGTCCACTGTGTGCGAACCCCATTCGAGAATGCCACCACCATGGAAATCGAAAAATCCACGCCAGCCACCGTCGATATACTCCTTATTATAGGGACGCCATGGGCATGGACCGAGCCACATATCCCAATCGACCTCGTCGATCGGTGGCTGTTCCTGCGCCGGCTTCCAATCGTGCGTCACCGCGGGGTGAAGCGTATTGGCGTGAACCGTTTTCAACTTGCCCAATTTACCCGAATGGCACAATTCGGTGGCAAATTGGAAGTTGGCGACCGAGCGACGCTGGGTACCCGCTTGGTAAACGCGACCGTATCGCTGGTATAGAGTTTCCATGGCGAGCGATTCGGCAATCGTCATCGTACACGGCTTTTCGCAGTAGACATCTTTCCCCGCGCGGGCAGCCATCATCGAAGCCATGGCGTGCCAACGGTCACCCGTGGCGATGAGCAGGCAATCGATATCGGTTCGCGGCAGCATTTCACGGAAATCGCGGTACATATCGACACCAGGTCCATATTTCTCTTCCGTTCGCTGACGTACGCCCTCACGACGATCTTTTCGAATGTCGGCAATGGCGACAAATTGAATTTCAGGCTGTTCCATGAACACGCCCAGATCGTAACCGCCACGACCACCGATACCAAAACCGGCAAGTGTGATACGTTCGTTCGCGGCGACCTGACCGTCAAAACCGAGGGTACGTCCATTCATCAACGTTGGTGCGGCGATGACCGCGGTGCTCGCCAACGCGGCTCCACGCAAAAAACGACGACGATTCTGAATCGTCCGGCAATCTGCCATAGTCTTTCTCCTTATGTCTATGTCAACCTTGTAATAATTCGATCATGTACCATGTACATGGACACCAGATCACTGTGGACATGCGTAGAGTGAACTGTTGGGTGTGTCCCGTTCATCTACCTGATATGACAACGATTCCCCATCCTCGCAACGGGAAAATCGTACTCATCATGCAATCAACCTCCTATCGTAGAGGATTGAAATTGCCGATGCAAGTTTTCTTCAAAAGTTTTTCCATCTTTCGCCCCAATTTTTTCAAAATTTTGGCAAAATTTTCCCTCGGTTTGAGTGGGGGTGTTTTTGCGTCAGCTCTTGTTATTTTGAAAGAAAACGTTACGATAGAGTGGGAATATTTTGTCAATTTTGGAACATTCAGGGAATCCGGATTTCTTCGCCAGCGGCATTCATGCGGGGGGATCACGCGGTTATGAGGAAGGACGATCACACGACTATGACGCAACTCGAACTCGCAGTCAACGGAACAATCACTTCGGAAATGGAAACGGTGGCACGTACAGAACGGCTCGAACCGGAGTTCGTCCGTGGCGAGGTCGCGTTGGGTCGCCTCGTGATTCCCGCCAATCAAAACCATTTGCAGCGTGGTTTGGTACCGGCTGGCATCGGATCGAAAACGACGACGAAAATTAATGCTAACCTAGGGAATTCACCTCTTTCAAGCAGTCTCGACTGCGAGTTTCGTAAAGTGTTATTTGCGATTGAATTGGGCGCGGACACCGTGATGGATCTTTCGACCGGTCCACGAATTGATGAAATTCGATGCAAAATTCTCGACACGGTCAAAGTGCCCGTCGGAACCGTACCGCTCTATCAGACGGTGGAAGAGCTGAACGATGTGCTGGAATTGACGCCAGCTAAATTTCTTGAAGTGGTCGAACGGCAAGCGAAACAGGGGGTCGATTACATGACGGTCCACTGTGGTTTGCTGCGAGATATGATTCCGTTGACGGCTCCGCGCGTGACCGGAATCGTGAGCCGCGGTGGTTCGCTCGTGGCCAAATGGATGCAAGTGCACCAAAAAGAGAATCCGTTTTATACCGCGTTTGACGAACTTTGTGAAATTTTCCGCCAGTACGATGTGACGTGGAGCTTGGGCGACGGTTTGCGTCCGGGCTGCATCGCCGATGCGACGGATGATGCCCAATTGGCCGAGCTGAAAGTGCTGGGAACGCTGGTGCGACGCGCAAAAGCGCACGGCTGCCAGGTGATGGTCGAAGGTCCAGGACATGTGCCGATGGATCAAATTCCATATAATGTGCAAGTAGAAAAAAGATGGTGTGATGAGGCTCCGTTTTATGTGCTCGGCCCGTTGACGACTGATATCGCGCCGGGTTATGATCATATCACGAGTGCGATCGGCGCGGCAATCGCGGCCCAACATGGCGCGGCGATGCTCTGCTATGTGACACCGAGTGAACATTTGGGACTGCCGAACATGGATGATGTGCGACAGGGCGTCATTGCGTATAAAATCGCGGCCCATGCGGCGGATATCGCGCGGAAATTGCCCGGTGCGGCAGATCGCGATTTGGAACTCTCGAAAGCGCGTTTTGACTTCGATTGGGAAAAACAGTTCGCTTTGTCGCTTGATCCGGGGACCGCGCGGCGGATGCGACAAGAAGCGTTAGACGCAGCGGAAGCGGCCGGACAGCGACGGGGGACCGGTTGCGGTGGAAGCGTTGCGGATGGAGACGACCATTTTTGTACCATGTGCGGGCCGAAGTTCTGCTCCATGCGGAATTTTCGCGATGCGATTGGGAGGTGAGTGACAAGTGTTTTGCGTGGTGCGGCGTCAAAATGCGTTGAATGGGTGAAAAATCTCGTTTGTGTGTCCGAGTGGGATCGGTGCGGTACAAAATTTTGCTTATGGAGCGAGGCTCTCGATGAAACAGTGTCGATTTTTTCAATCTATTTGCCAGTCCGCGGCGAGTTTATTTGCTCTAACCACGTTTCTGAGCCTTTCAGGATATTTTGCGAGTAACGCCACGCTGTTTGCGGAAGATGCGTCGGTTGCGCAGAATAGTGATTTCACGCAAAAAAACGACGACACGGAACAGCAAAATCGTGATGCGGAACAGAACGCGGAGGTTGCGTGGACGTTTAACGATTATGTTTTGCGTGATGGACTGAGCCATGCGTTGGCGAAATTCGAAGCGGGGGGGCCGGCCCGTGTGGTCTTTATGGGCGGTTCGGTGACGACACGACAGTGGCGTGAGCCGGTGATGGATTATCTTCGCCGGCGTTTTCCGAAAGCGGAATTTGATTTTGTGATGGCTGGCATTGGGGGAACGGATGCAAGCCTAGGCGCGTTCCGACTGCCGCAAGATGTCTTGAGTCGTGGCCCGGTCGATCTTTTCGTGCTGGAATTTGCCGTGAATGGCGGCGGTGTGCGAGCGATGGAAGGAATCGTGCGACAGGTGAAACGTGTCTGTCCAGATATTGACACGATGATCCTTTATTTTGCCAATACTTCCCATATTGCTGATGCACAGAAGCAACAGATTCCGGGCATTGTGGCGGAGCATGAACAGGTGGCGAACCATTATATGTTGCCGTCGCTCCATCTCTATAAGGACGTTGCCGATCGGCTCGACGCGAAACAAGCGGTTTGGGACGATTGGTTTACGGATGTGGTCCATCCGAATCAAGCGGGATGCGATGTCTATTCAGACGATCTGATCCAATTTTTGGAGCGTGCGTGGAATTTGGCTTCGCGTGCGAATCAAGGGAAACTGCCCCAAAATGCGCCGCAAAATACGGATGCGACAGATACCGCGAATACCGAGGCCGCAACCTCCGATACGGCTGGTGCCGCGGGGGCAACGGTGGCGGGTACGACCGAGATTGCAGCAATTCAACCTTTGGACGCATTTTGTTACGAATATGGTCATTATGTCGCGCCGATGGAAGCGAAAGAGCTTAAGCATGCGGCGTGGCACGAGGGTTGGACTGCGGAAAAAACGTGTAATTACGGTGGACCGGTGGATGTATTGGAAGCAACGGAACCGGATGCGGAGATCACCTTTGCGTTTGAGGGTTCGGCGGTAGGCGCGTATCTGATCGTCGGATTTGACGCCGGAATGATTGAAGTGCGGAT
>JAQVKF010000146.1 GCA_028694795.1 Thermoguttaceae bacterium
AATCGCCCAAAAGGCGTTCGCTGTGATGCGTGCCTCGCTCACGTCCAATATGACCGAAGTCGAAGTGACCAATTTGCTCGAATTTCAGATGCGTCAATTTGGTGCGAAGGACGTGGCGTTTCCATCGATTGTGGCGGTTGGTTCGAATGCGGCGTTGTGTCACTTCCAGCCAGGATCGCGACGTGTGGCGGATGGAAATTTGCTGCTCGTCGATTGGGGAGCCAAGGCGAAATTGTACCGTAGCGATCTGACCCGCACACTGATCACAGGTCACCTTTCGCCGGAACTCGAAAAAGTTTATAATATTGTGCTCGATGCGAACTTGAAGGCCATTGCGTCGGTTCACGCAGGCATGACTTGCCATGATGTGGATGCCGTTGCGCGTAAAGTGATCGAAGACGCGGGCTACGGCGATTATTTTGGACACGGACTGGGACATGGGGTCGGGCTGGAAATCCACGAGGCACCGCGATTCGCCCGGAATTATCCCGGAAAAATTGAACCGGGCATGATTTTAACGATCGAACCGGGCATTTACCTGCCTAACAATCTTGGGGTGCGCATTGAGGACGACATTCTCGTGACGCAGGACGGTTGTGAAGTGCTCACGAGTGTGCCCAAAACGCTCGAGTCGATGATCGTGGACTAATGGGACGGGGCGGTCGCCTTTGCGTTTGCGGCCACCCTTGCGTTGCCGCCGTTGAACGTTTCCGGCTTGGATTGGAGTGGTACGTTCGGGGCCGATACCATAAACGACTTAACTGGAACGATGCAACCGGAAATATACCAGTAACTGTTTTTTCCTTAACTTGGAATGGATGAGATATCAATATGGCTTCACCAGGTAAAAAATATCCCAAAAAAGAGCATCATTGCACTTGTGGTTGTGAAGAGACGGGTTCCAAAGCCGCGAGTGGCGGTCTCGATCTGGAAGCGATACGTCTTTTGACGGAACTGATGAAAGAACAAGGACTCGCGGAGGTGGAAATGGCTCAGGGCGACGACTACATCCATGTACGTCGCGCGGGTGTGGATACGGCGGCGGGGGTTCCCATGATGGCGGCACCCGTGGCTCCACCGCCAGCCATCGAGGAGAATGCTCCCACGAGACCGACCAAAACAATCGACAGCCCAATGGTCGGTACTTTTTACATTTCCTCCTCACCTGAGGCCAAACCGTTCATCGCGGTCGGCGATACGGTCGGACCAGAAACCACGGTCTGCATTATCGAGGCGATGAAGGTGTTCAACCAGATTCCAGCGGAAACGAGTGGCAGAATTGTCCGATTTCTCGTCGAGAACGGCGCGACAGTCGAATTTGGTCAACCGCTGTTTGCTGTGGAATAAAGCGTGAGACCGTCGTGCGTTCGGCTTAGCTCCGTTTGAATCATTACATACCTACAGATAACACTTGGTATATTGCATGTTTAAGCGAATATTGATAGCGAATCGTGGCGAGGTAGCGTTGCGGGTGATCCGCGCGTGTCGTGAGATGGGCGTGGAATCGGTCGCGGTCTGTAGCGAGGCAGATCGTGGAGCGGCGTATTTGGATTTAGCCGATCAGTCGATCTGCATCGGTCCGGCTAAAAGTACGCAAAGTTACTTGGCGATCAATCGGATCATCGCGGCGGCTGAGGTCGGCGATTGCGAAGCGATCCATCCGGGTTACGGATTTTTGGCTGAGAATTCTCGCTTTGCGTCGATTTGCCGCAAATGCAACATCGAATTTATCGGTCCACCACACGAAGCGATGGATATGCTCGGAGATAAAAACGTCGCTCGAACGATGGCGCGTGAATGCGGCGTACCGACGGTACCCGGCAGTGATGGGCTGATCGAAGATGTCGCGGAAGCCAAACGTATTGCCAAACGTTTTGGTTATCCCGTGTTGGTGAAAGCATCGGCGGGTGGCGGTGGCCGTGGGATGCGTGTGGCTCGGAACGATGAAGAACTCGAAGCGGCGATGCAGCAAGCGAGTAGTGAGGCGTCCGCCGCATTCGGGAATGGCGACATTTATCTCGAAAAATATGTAGAAAATCCACGCCATGTTGAGGTGCAGGTTCTGGCGGACAATGCGGGAAATGTGGTGCATTTGTGGGAACGCGATTGCAGTACGCAGCGGCGGCATCAAAAATTGGTGGAAGAAAGTCCCGCCCCCAATTTGCCGCAATCGGTACGCGAAGCAATCTGTGCGGCAGCTGTGCAGATGATCCGAGCGGCGAAATACACGAACGCAGGTACGGTTGAATTTATCGTCGATCACGATTTCAACTTCTATTTTATCGAAGTAAACGCACGTATTCAAGTAGAACATCCAGTGAGCGAAATGGTGACCGGGATAGACCTGATTCAGTGGCAAATTCGGATTGCGGCGGGCGAAAAGCTGGCATTCACCCAACAGGATATTCCGTGTATGGGCTCGGCGATTGAGTGCCGAATCAACGCGGAAGATCCAGAGAATGGTTTTCGACCGTCGCCTGGCACGATCACACGGATTATTCCGCCGGGTGGTTTTGGAGTACGATTTGATTCACACGTGTACAGTGGTTACACGGTTTCGCCCCATTACGATTCGATGATCGGAAAACTGGTTGTCCATCGAGCGACCCGTGAGGAAGCGATTGCGACGATGCGTCGAGCGTTGCGTGAGCTGCGCGTGGAAGGTGTCAAAACGACGGCGACGCGACAACTTGAAATTTTGGAACATCCCGATTTTGCCGCAGGCAAGATTGATACGGGGTTTATCGAACGCCATTGGCCCATGTAACGGCGCAGCACGGTAAAATGTCGTTGATCCACAGGGGGCAATCGCGTCCCATGGTTTTCGGCATTGGCACGAAGGTATGATGGCAAGTTCATGGAAGAAGAGACAGCATGGAACAGTTTGTACGCTCTGAAATTGCGGCGATGGCGGGATATATTCCCGGTGAACAACCGCAAGATGGTGAATATATTAAGCTCAACACGAACGAAAACCCATACCCCGCGAGCGATGCGATTCGCGCGGCAGTTGATGCGGTGCTGTCGCGAGGCTTGCAAAAATATCCCGATGCCATGGGTTGGGCTTTTCGGCGTCAAGCGGGCAAAGTGCTCGGTGTCCCTCCGGAATGGATTCTCTGCGGAAATGGCAGCGATGATATCTTAACCATTTTAACACGTACATTCGTCGGTCCGAACGAACTGCTTCGGCTTCCGACACCGAGTTATATTCTATATCGCTCGTTGGCTGAGCTCCAAGGCGCGGCGGCGGAAGAAGTGGCTTTTACATCCGATTGGCGACTTCCACCCGCTTTTTACGCTCCACGTACAGCGGCTCCTCATGCGGATCGTCCGGTTAAGCTCGCCTTTTTGCCCAATCCTAACAGTCCGACGGGTACGTTCGTCCCCGTGGCGGAAATGGCGGAACTGGTCGAACGTATGCCATGTCCGCTCGTGATCGACGAGGCGTACGCCGATTTCGTCGAGAGTCCCGCCCACACAGCCACCGCGACGAACTGTATCGGATTAGTAAAACATTCGGAAAAGGTCATCGTTTCACGAACACTCAGCAAATCATATGCGTTGGCAGGATTGCGTTTTGGCTTTTGCGTCGCCCAACCGCACGTGATCGAGCAGCTCATCAAGGTGAAAGATTCGTACAATTGCGATGCTCTTTCGATTGCGATCGCGACGGCGGCAATCGGAGATCAGGCGTGGTTAGTCGAAAATCGACGAAAAATTTTGGCAACTCGCCAAAAATTGACCGACGGGATGCGTCGCCTCGGATTCCAAGTGATTGACTCGCAAGCCAATTTCACCTGGAATACCCATCCTACCACTTCGGCGAAAACATTGTACGAACAACTCAAAGCTCGCAAAATTTTGGTACGGTACATGAAATATGCGGGATTTGGCGAAGGTTTACGAATTTCGGTCGGTACTGACGCGCAAATAGAGCGTTTGCTTGACGAAATGTCCAAACTGGTAGCATGATTGGGACCGATTCAGACCGGTGGTGGTCTGATGGGCATGGATCGGCATCGTCGCGAAAACGATTTGTCCGGGATTGACAAATTTTAGGATTCGGATATCCTTATAGGTTCCGTGTCGTTGGAGGTTTTTTCCTCACAGATGTGGTTCATCGGCAGAACATAGGGGTGTGCCGTCGTCGAACGATGGTTGACATCGGTTTCCGGATTTGAAAAACGTTTTTTCAGTCGAAATCCACTTTTCCGGAGGATTCTGCCGTTATTTTATCAGGCTTTAGCAGCAGTTTTAAGGAACAGTAATGCCGACGATTAATCAATTGGTGCGCAAGCGTCGCACCCCGCAGAGTAACACCACAAAGGCTCCCGTTTTGGACAAGTGCCCGCAGAAGCGTGGTGTTTGCCTTCAGATTAAGACGATGACGCCGAAAAAGCCAAATTCGGCTATTCGTAAAATCACCCGTGTTCGTCTTTCGAACGGTAAAGAAGTGACCGTTTATATTCCGGGTGAAGGCCACAATCTTCAGGAACACTCCATTGTGTTGGTGCGTGGTGGTCGTATTCGTGACCTTCCTGGCGTGCGTTACCAGGTCATTCGTGGTACAGCGGATACGCTCGGTGTCGATGGTCGTAAGCAGTCTCGCAGCCGTTATGGCGCGAAGAAGAACGCAAAGCCGGCTGGCAAGAAGAAGTAAATCAGTTCCGGACTTCTGTTCGTTTTCCGAAGAAGATGTGGCTTATGCCGTTCCGTAGAGTCCTTTTTCGGGGACTGTCGGCAGTTTAGGCTTGTGCGTCATGAAAATGGAAAAAGAATAGTTTTCCGAAAAAATATACCTGCTGGATATCTTGGTGCTGATGAGGTATCCGCGACGGTTTTCGTTTGAGTTGCATGGGTTATGGAGTCGTTTTTTCGCGAAAACGAGTGCCATCGTTGTTCTGTTGGTCAGGTCTACCGTGAGAGGTAACTCGCACGTAGGCGGTCGTCCACAGCGCAGCGGGTTAAGAAGAGAACACGAAAAAATAGTCGAATTTGACAGGATAAGAAGGTTCAAATGGGTCGTATTACAGCGAGTGAAAGCACACTCAAGCCAGATCCGCGTTATGGGTCACTGGTGGCGAGCAAGTTTATCAACTGCATGATGTGGGGCGGCAAAAAGAGTACCGTCCAAAAGATTTTCTATGATGCGCTTGAGGTTCTGCGTGAAAAGGTTCCGGATGAAGAGCCGATTCGCGTGTTCGAACAGGCGTTGGAGAACGTGAAGCCGCAGATCGAGGTTCGCTCGAAGCGCGTTGGTGGTGCGTCGTATCAGGTGCCAATGCAAGTGAATCGTAAGCGTCAGCAATCGTTGGCGATTCGTTGGGTTCTCGGTGCGTGCCGCGAGAAGAAGGGCAAGCCGATGGCGGAAAAGTTGGCTGCGGAAGTTTTGGCTGCCTATAATAAAGAAGGTACCGCTTACACGAAACGTGAGAACGTCCATCGTATGGCCGACGCCAACAAGGCGTTCGCGCATTTCGCTTGGTAGTTGTCACGGCTGGCAAGCCGGTTTCTGGGAAACTACGTTCTGTGGTTTTTCGGATCTGTTAAGTTGGGAGAAGAATCTTTTTCGGAAAAGATTCTTCTTTTTTTATGTCATGTTTTTACCAAGTGGTAAAAAGCATCAATATCGGGTAACAAGTTGATTCTGGGTAAAAAACAGCCCCGGCCTGCAAAAAGAGCCTTAAGAGATATAATAAGTGGAATGAACGCATATGTCGGTCATATGAAACGACTCGGCACCATCATGGATTGACTTTTGGCGTGTTTTTTTCGTAAGATGCGGAGGAATCAAGGCGTCCAAAGTGATTGACTAAGGAAAAGGATAGGTTATGTACAACGTTCGCAGAATAGATGAAGATACGTTTTGGGTCGGCGGAAGCGATCGTCGTTTGGCTTTGTTCGAGAATGTGTTTCCGATACCACGTGGCGTCTCATACAACGCTTATCTCGTATTGGACGAAAAGACGATTCTGCTCGACACCGTTGATCGTGCGGTTGGTCCTCGTTTTTTTGAGAATCTGAACCATCTCCTCGATGAGCGGAAACTGGATTATCTCGTGGTCAATCATATGGAACCGGACCATTGCGCGACGATGAGCGAACTGGTAAGACGTTACCCAGAGGTCAAGATCGTCGGCAACACACGTACGATTACGATGATTCGCCAATTTTTTGATTTTGACGTGGAGGGCCGCGTCATCGAGGTGCAAGAGGGTGATAAACTCAGCACAGGACGTCACACGTTTACCTTTCTCCTAGCTCCCATGGTGCATTGGCCAGAGACGATGGTTACGTACGATGCTTCGACTCAGGCACTGTATTCCGCGGACGCGTTCGGCACATTTGGCGCGATCAATGGAAATTTGTTCGCCGATGAGGTCGATTTTCCGAACGAGTGGCTGCCTGACGCGCGTCGATACTACACAAACATCGTGGGTAAATATGGACTCCAAGTGCAAGTGATGCTCAAAAAAGCGACCTCGCTCAAGATTCGTTCCATCTGTCCACTCCACGGACCGGTTTGGCGAGAGAATCTCGGATGGTTTATCGAAAAATATATGCGTTGGAGTCAATATATTCCCGAAGACCGTGCGGTGATGATCGCCTACGCCTCGATTTACGGCAATACGGAAAACGCCGCCGAAATGCTCGCTACCCGGCTGGCAGAGCGTCAGATTCGTAATATTTCAATATACGATGTCTCGGTCACGCACCCGTCGATTATTCTCTCCGAGGCGTTCCGATGTAGTCATTTAGTGTTTGCGTCAACGACCTACAACGGTGGCATTTTCTGCAATATGGAGACGGTACTGCGCGATATTCAAACGCACAATCTCCAGAATCGCACGATTGGCATCATTCAAAACGGTTCGTGGGCACCGATGGCAGGACGACAAATGGGCGAAATGCTCTGTTCACTGAAAAATATGGCGTTCCTCGAACCGACGGTTACGCTCAAATCGTCGGTCAAGACTTCGCAAATCGCGGAGATCGAACAGCTCGCTCAGGCAATCGTCGATTCGTTCCAGGCGGCAAACCTTTGACCCCGGGTGGGCAACAACGTGGTGAGAGGCCGTGGACGGATAGAAAAATGAATGTACGATTCAATGCGGTTTCGCAACAGAACCTGTTGAATGGGCTATAGTTACTTGATCGGTTTGGTGAACCGTGGTATCGATATCACACAAATAAATATTCTTAGGACAGACATGGAAAGCGAGAAAAGCAAGATGGACGACTGTGGTGGAAATCAAAACGAACATGGGCCACATTGCGGGTGTGGTCACAGCCATACGCATTCGTGTGAACATTCTCCATCAATGGGGTACCACGCGTCGTGCGGAAAAGAGGTACCGAAAAATCCACCCACCGTGCATTATGCGTTGGAACTGTATTATGAGCATCTGCCCAATTGGGAAATCGAAAAGGTGGAAGCTGCACTACGCCGCCGCTCGCCCTCCATAGTACGTTTGCCGCGCAGTACCGATACCACGTTTTTGTTCGAACACCCCGATCATCCGATCACTGGCTCGTATGGCAGTACCGCTTCCATCTGCTGCTTGGCAATCAACCGTACCCCACCTGATCCAGAACGCTTGTGGAGCTCCCTCGAACAATCGTGGGGTTGGAACGAGGCTGGTGAAACGCTGGCTCGATGCCGCGGTTCGATTTTACTAACCGATCTCGTGCCGCCGGGGGGAACGATTATGCCACTCGAACGGCTGATTCTGTTGCAAAACGCACTCGTCTCCTTGATCGAAACTGTACCGCCAATTGCAATCCATTGGACACCCGCCCAGCATTTCATTCCACCCCAAGAATTTCTCGATGCCTACCAACAGGCGGGCGGATTTGTTGGTGTGCCAGGGGTTATCAACGTCCGCGTATTGCCCGAAGCACTACCCGGATTGGCCCCCGAAGCGGAAAAAACGACCGATAGCTCCGCGTCCAATGACCAGACGCCGCATATCCGCCTCGATACCATGGGACTCGCTCCTCTCGGATTCGCCGATTTCCAGATCGACGCCACAGGATTGCCCATCGCCCAGGTCGTCCGTGTCCTGTACAATACCGCCCTTTACGTCCTCGAACATGGCTCCGTCATCCGCGATGGACATACGATTCCCGGACTGATTCCCACCGGTCAAACGCAACCCGCCCATTGGAGCTGCTACCTCGATACTGCATGGACCGCACCCAATCGTACGGTCCTGACCATCCATCCAGATGCCTCTGCCGTTCCATTCACTGGCATGACTTCTTCATAACCACCAGATATTTCAAACTCCCCACCTATCGCAAGTTCGCACCAGCGCATAAAAAAGCGGGTGAGGAGTAACCCGTCACACATGAAACTGACCCATTTAGAGCTGCTGGCTCTCGCCCCTGACTCGGTTCACAGCGTTCCATCGTGAGGGTCACTCCTCACCCGTTTTTCTTTCTCTCCAGCCCTCAATATACCCACACACGGAATACGGCCACACTGGAGAACGAAAACTTGAGACCACCCAACTCCCCTACATTGTACCCGATAGCGGCATTGTGTCAAAGGGATATAAAAAGAATCTTTCCACCCGGAGGTAGAAAGACCCTTCTCAACCAACACAAACTACCCCAACAAGTGCCCTATGCCCTAGTAACTGCTACTATTGGAACCACCCATGCTACCGCCGCTGTTATATCCACTGCCGCTGCTGCTGTTATTACCAAAGCCGCTACTGCTATTGCTATTGCTACTGCTATTACTGCTACCAGTATCACCCGTCGAGTAATTGAACGTCGAAACGCTCTTGATCTGTTGGAACATCGGCGACGGTGTAACCCGAACATAACGACGATCCGCGGAAATCACCGCATTGGTGGACAAACTCGCACCTTCAGGCACCCACGTAATTTCTGGACGATAACCCGATTGAGCTGCATATCGTGACAAGTTTTGAAGATTCGCCGCACGCAACGCCGCATCATCCACGTTCTTACGCTCGGCCAATTCACGTTCTGCTGTGGAATCAGTTTGGGCCAACTGATCCTTCAATGTCGATTTCTGCTGTGAGAGACGTGCCAGCTGCTGCTGCGTCTGTTGCATCGTGCGTTCGGCTACGGCCAATTCACCCGCCTGAATCGCCTTGACTTCTGCCAACGACTCCGTACGACTGCCTTGATCGAGCGAGAAATCAACCGCCAAACGGCCATCCTCATCCAACGTCAACGTCTGATCGATATAGCGTGTGTGATCCGTTCCATAGTGGACAAAACCTTCACAACGCACCTGATTGGCAGCCACATCGCCCCAAACCTTCTCGACCACCACTCGGTAATCACCCGCAAAACCGCGGGGACAAACATAAACTTCACTCTTTGAACCTTCAATCGCGTCACGATTCATCTGCACCTGCTGATTGCCAAGCAACACACCCCCACCAACAGTCTGTGGTGCCAAGACCGAGCAGACCGAACCGGTCGGCTCCTGCACGTACAAGTCCATATCCGCATCGCCTACCCATGTGACGATGAAAACACAATCGCGAGCAACTGCCGTATTAAGTTTTTGCTCATATTTTTCCGCCGCAACTGGATCGCTGCCGCGCAACGCATCCAAGTGGGTACGCGACGCCATGTAACCCTGTTCCCAAATATCCGACAAGGCATCCGGCCAAACCTGACTCAGAATACCCACCGTCGTCCACTCAATACCATGATCATCTTTGAGCTGGTCCGCGATTTCCAGACCGGCTACATATGGTTCCGGCATCGAGGGTGCAATTTTAGAAACGTTTTCCAATACCGACAACGCTCGTTCATTGAACCCACGACTTCGCAAATACAACGCAATCACCAACATATCGTTCGGTGTTTCCGCGAATTCGACCGCCGACAGTAGTGCTCGTTCGATCTCCGCATTCGGACGTTTCGCCAATTCCATCTGAATCGACATGGCATCATACATCCAAGCCTGCGACGCACGACGACGAATCGCCGATTGCATTAACTCAATCGCTTGGTCACGGTTCTTGTCGCTCAAGACGCGAACGGTCTCACGCACCGCGGCATCACGAGCATCAATCACCTGTGATTTCGCTGTTTCGATTGAAGATTTTTCCTCATCCGTTTTGGCCTGGCTCAACGCGATGTCCATTTTGTCCAATTCCGCATTGATCGCGTCAAAATACGCATCCCAACCTTCTTTCGGCTCAGTCAAGACTTTTACCGCAGCACCCTTGGCCGCTGGCTTACTCTTGCTCGCGGAACTACTGGCCGTGGGCGGAACCACCGACAAATCGTCAACCATACGGTAGGAATTCCAGCTACGATAGCCACCAGCCGGGGTGTTTTTCAACAGCTCTGATGGATAGTTGTACATGCCGCCACCCATGCCACCGCCCATACCACCCATGCCGCCGCCCATACCACCCATCATGCCGCCCCCCATGCCACCCACCATACCGCCGCCCATACCACC
>JAQVKF010000147.1 GCA_028694795.1 Thermoguttaceae bacterium
CGATCCAATATAACCGGACAACCCCCCCCGGTGCAAGTCTCGTACCCCATAAGAAACAAACTATTTCACACAAACCTTATTTTCGAACTTTCGACCACACGTCCAACCCTTTCATGGAACGCTGCTTGCCATGATTCCACGCTCCTTATTCATTTCGGTAAGGCAAATCCATAACGAACAGCAAGGGATTCCCCGAACGTAGCTTGCGGCGAGAGATCCCTAGAAAAATCGCTTCGTACCGATACGATACGTCTAAGACCGCTCGCTCCCCTCACTGGAGAACTTTTTAGGAGATATTCATCCCCAGTTCCTCACGAATACGCTGGCGTTCCAGATCCATTTGCGCATCGGTCGCCCCCAATTCACGCAAAATGGATTCCGCAAACACACTGGCCAATTCGGCTTCTCCGGCAAAAACCAGGTCGGCGCCCACGGCCCTCAATAGGGCGATTTGTGCCACGTAATTGGCTCGCGCCAAGATCCGAATTTTGGGATTGAGCTCTTTCGCAAGTCTAATCATTTCGCCCGCGTTGGTCACTTGATCGGAACTCAAAATGAGAGTCCTCGCGGATTCAATTTTGGCACCCTGTAAAGTCGCGTTTTGTCCCGCGTTTCCGTACACAGCGAAAATACGTTTCTGGCGTAATTGCTTAATGGTGTCCAAATTCATCTCGATCACTACCGGTTCTATATGATTTTGTTGCAGTATTCTCACGATAATCTGTCCAACCGGTCCGTAACCGACAATAATAGCACGATGTTTTACATCCGGAATGTCATCCTCGCCAACGCAATCCCTTTCGTCCATAAACCCATTTTCGACGGAAGCCTTCATTAAAGCTCCCGTTTCATTCGTGTGGCAAACCTCCGCGCGACGGGGAACACGATTCAAGAAGCGACTCCATCGAGGATTCGTTTGCAATACGCGGCATAGTGGGTCGATGCCGCGATGTAAAAATGGATTGAGCGTAATCGAAATGATCGCCGTCGCCACGACTGCGTTTGTCATGGCGTCTGAAATCAAACCCAATTGAGCGCCGAGCGAGACCAAAATAAATGAAAATTCACCAATCTGAGCCAGTGCGACCCCCACAGTTAAAATGGTTCGGAAGGGATAATGCATAACGTATAGCACGGGAAACGCAGCCAACGGTTTCACCACAAGCACAATCACCAATAGCGAAAGCAAAAGCGTCGGTGAAGCCAACAGTTGCGCGGGCTGGAACATCATTCCTACCGAGACAAAAAAGAGTACGGTAAAAGCATCACGCATGGGAAAGGCGTCCGCAGCGGCCCGATAACTAAATTCGCTACGGCCCACAATCATACCGGCAAAAAAAGCACCCAACGCTGGCGATACGTCAAAAAATAGAGACGAGGCCATCGCCAGTCCTAATGCGCAAAACAATATGGTCAGCGTAAATAATTCACGCGAATGGGTTTTCGCAACTTTTTCCAAGATCTTGGGGATAAATCGTAAGCCAATCACAAAAGCAAGCACGATCAGTGCCGTCACTTTGACAAGCGCGAGTCCAATCGCCGTCACCACTTGGAATCCAGAAGCCGCCTGTGCCGAGGCGTTGTCGGGAAAAATAATCGGCAGCAAAACAAGAATGAGAATAGTGAAAAGATCTTCCACAACGAGCCATCCCACCGCGATATGTCCCGCCGGCGTATGCAACTCACGATGATCGGCCAATACACGCACAAGCACCACGGTACTAGCCACCGAGACCGAAAGCCCCAACACTAAACCAGAGATCCAACCGCCACCCTGCAGATGGATGAAACCTGTCACCATCAGTGTGGTAAATGTACTCTGGATCACAGCGCCGAAAGTGGCCACATATTTCACCGCCAACAGTTCTCGAAAGTGGAACTCCAGTCCCACGCCGAACATGAGTAACACGACGCCGATTTCCGCGAGTTGGCCCGCTATATGCGGATCAGCCATATATCCGGGAGTATGCGTACTCACAACAATGCCCGCGAGTAAATACCCCGCAATCGGCGATAAACGCAATCGATGAGCTAAAAAACCTAAGAATGCGGCAAGCCCCAATCCCACCGTGAGTGTCATCAGTATTTCGGAACTATTGTGCATAAACCCTCCGTATCATTCTAAAGGTCAATATCCATCGCGATTATACGATACCTATACAAACACCTATACATTGTTTCACACCAACGAAAAAGACTTCCGTCGGTTTGTATCCGCCCGTTTTTTCAATAAAATCGCTAGATCCGATTCACACACTATTTTAAGAAAATTCGAATTATGGTATCATTGTCATATTATTTGTTTTTGTGTTTACGCCACAGTTCTTCGTCACCAACCAGATTGGCCGGTTTCCCATCGGAGCGATTTTGGCCGAGTTGCCTTCGCTCTTGCACCATAACCGGAATTCGTATTATAGTCAAAAAATGGATTTACGCTACTTATAACAAAAAAAACGGATTTGCGGTACAAAATTATAAAAAAGTGATTCACTCATGAGCCTACAAGATCGAGACTACACATACGAACACGCACGGCAGACGGGCTACGGAGGCGAACGCTATGAACGACGGGGTTTGCCCCACTGGCCTCGAACCGCCGTCGGCTGGCTGCTGCTAATCAATATCGCCGTTTATCTGGTCGATTGGTTGACGAGCAGCAGTTTATATTCGACGTATGGAACACGATTGACCAACTACCTCGCACTGCCGAGCGACACCATTTATCATCCGTTGCAATGGTATCGTTTTCTGACCTGTGGTTTCACACACGCTCCAGAACCTGCGCACATCATCTGTAATATGCTGATGCTGTTTTTTATGGGGCCACCTGTGGAGCGTCGCTATGGCGTTCGATCATTTTTGTTTGTGTATTTGACGTTGATCATATTTTCCGCACTTTTCTGGTCTGCCGGTCAGGGCTTTGGAAGTCCGTACCAATTGACATTACCGAATGGAATACCGCTCGTTGATCAGACGGGTAATCCGATTTTGCGATATCCGCAAATTGTTGGCGCATCTGGAGCGATTACCGGGATTGTGATTCTATTCGCTCTCAATTGGCCGCGTCAGCAAGTATTACTTTTCTTCATCATTCCGCTGCCGATGTGGGTGGTCGCGGCTTTTATTATCATTTCCGACATGTCTGGCGCGTTGGGACATCCCGTCGCAGGAGTTCCCACGGGGATTCAAAATGTAGCTTTTTCGGCGCATATTGGCGGAGCGATTGGCGCGTTTCTTTGGTGGAAATTCTGCGCAGATCGTACCGGTTTCGAAAAATTTCTGGATCGTTTGACCCCCGCACGCTGGCGATGGAGCAGCATCGGTGGAGCCCATATCCACAGCGTTCCAACGTGGCGAAAGCGCCCGAGTGGAACCGCGTCCAACACGGCACGCGGTGGCACTGCCGGGTGGTCACAAACGGATACGACCGCCAGTAGACGAACGTCCGATCCCCAACGTGAGGTCCTTGATCGCGAAGTCGATCGGATATTGCGAAAATACAGCGAATCGGGTCCGGATAGTCTGACGCCGGAAGAGATGAAAACGCTCCAAAGGGCGTCTGAAACTTACCGACAATTGTAAATACAGTATTTCATTCACGTTTTCGACAGCTTCGGGAATGGTGTGTCACCTTGCCGAACAGTGAGGATTGGGAAGTTCGCGGTACGGTGGTTGATGGCTTAAACATTTGTATAACGTCCATATTTCCGTTAAATCACTCGACGGAAGCCCCCCCCAAATACGTCCTAGCAAAGAGTCTGTTTCAAAACGATGGGAGATTTGTCCCATCCAAGGTTTGGAGATATCTCGATGTCCACAGGAAATAATCCACCGCTCATCGCGGTTGTCGATGACGAGCGTGATCTTCTGGAGATGATGCGTTTGTATCTGATACGTGAGGGATTTACGGTAGCGTGTTTTGAGGACGCCTCATCACTTCGAATTTTCTTGAAATCGCACAAACCGGATATTTTATTGCTTGATCGTATGTTACCGGATGCGGAAGGCCTCGACATCTGTCGCGAAATCAGGCAAAATCCATCGCTCGTGGATATTACCGTGATTATGGTGACCGCGAAAAGTGATGAAATGGAACGCATCGTCGGTTTGGAAATTGGCGCAGATGATTACGTCGTCAAGCCTTTTTCACCACGTGAATTAATCGCTCGAATTCGTGCTCGGTTACGTAATTATGCCTCCATGACGCTCGCAAAGCCATTGACCAATGAAGGGAAAATGTCTCTCTTCAATGGCCGTCTGATCATTGATTCCTCCTCTTTTGAGGTCACGCTTGAAGGAAAACTGATTACGCTCACGACCACCGAATTTCGTATTTTACGACTGCTGGCCGAAAAACCTGGGCGAGTGTATCGACGAGATGAAATATTGGACGGATTATGGGGTGGTCAAAAAATCGTCTCTGACCGCACCATTGACGTCCATATCAGCAATCTGCGGGACAAAATGGGATCGTTTGCCTCTGCGATTCGCAATATTAAAGGTGTTGGGTACAAAATTGACGTCTCGTCCGATGCCGATTTCTAATGATAATCCATTCGATGTTCGAATAGGGGCGTTCCTCATGCGGCACACTTATTTTTCGAGACTGTTTCTAAGTTTTTTGGGAATGACGTTTTTGTTTGTTGTCATGCTTCTGACGACCGCGTTTAGTTTTTTTTCCGGGTGGATTAGCCAATACTCGGAACAAAATCTACGGCGTCTGGCGACACTGGGCGTTCATGCTATCCTAGATGCCATTGATATTACGGAAATTCGCGAGACATTCAATTCGCAAACCGCTACCACAACGAGTTTCGAGGAGGAATTGTCCGAATATCTTCAAGCGCGAGCGCACTCGCTTGGCCAACAAATGGAAGCGCGTGTCACGTTGATCGCATCGGATGGAAAAGTCATCGCAGACTCCGATTACGATCCACGAACGCTGGACAATCATGGCAATCGCAATGAAGTTCGCCACGCGTTTGCAGGTGAGAGCTTCATCGAAAAACGTTGGAGCACGACGCAAAAACAACGGATTTTATACATCGCCGTCCCGATTCCAAAACGTCTCCCCGACGTTCATACGAAGGCCATCCCCACATTACCGGTCGAGCTTTCCAAAATGATTCCATCGGTATTGCGTATTGCGGTACCCATGGGACATATTGAGTCGGAACTTCACTATCGTAACATGGAAATTTTCTTGGTTTCACTGCCTATTTGGTTAGGAACGCTTCTCGTGGGCGCGTGGTTGCTGTCGCGGTACTTCGCTCAACCGATGCGTCAATTGGCGGAAGATATGCGATCTATCGCTCATGGCAATCTCAATACACGCCTGCGTTCAGGACATTCCGTCGAATTTCAAGAAGTGGATGAGAGTGTCCATTCGTTGATCGAGGAGATTCGTAAATCCTACCAAAGTCTGGAAGAACAACGCCATACGCTGGAAAATATTTTGAACGCAATCCGAGAACCCATTCTGGTGATGGATTCGCAGGCGAATATTTCATTTGCCAATAGTGAATTTCATTGCTTATGTTGCTCTTGGAGTGATGATCACACCTCCAATCAAGACGCCCATCGCCTATTGCATCATCTGGATTTCGATAAACTGCTTCAAACGGTGGATGAAAAAAAGAATCCGAATCCTGATTCTGCCGAGACCATTTTTGAATGGGATGGAAAAACGATTTTGGCAAGAGTGGGACTAATTCCGCAAAATCTCTTGCGTGTCTGTACTTTTTCAGACGTCACGCAAGTGATCGAATTGGCCAATATCAAACGTGATCTGGTGAATAGTGTGTCGCATGAATTGCGCACGCCGCTCGCCGCGATTCAAGGCTTTGTGGAAATGCTGCAAGATGATGAACAGAACGATTCACGTCGCCATTATTTGGAAATTATTCATCGACACTGCATGCGTTTATCGCGTTTAATTGATGATTTATTAACGTTGGGCGAGATTGAAAATAAGTGTTACAAGCTCGAATACACAAAGGTGAATCTATCTAAAATCGTTGGGGAAATTCAGATTTTACTGGAATCGCGACTCCACGAAAAAGCATTGACGTTTGAATCGGAAATCCAACCCGATTTAACTTTTGAAGCAGATCCTTTTCGTATGGAACAAATGCTTCTGAATTTGTTGGACAACGCGGCAAAATACACGATGAGCGGCTCCGTGGGTATTCGAGCCAAACGCGAGGGACAATGGATACAGATTGAGGTCCATGATACGGGAATTGGCATGACGGAAAAAGATTGTCAGCGTATTTTTGATCGTTTTTATGTGGCGGACAAGTCCCGTTCACGCCGTCTCGGCGGAACAGGACTCGGACTCTCCATCGTGAAACATATAGTGCTTTTGCACCATGGTCAAATTATTGTGAAGAGCCAAATAGACATTGGTACCACTTTTAGGATACTCCTGCCAGCCACCACGACAGAGGCTATTCCCCAGGGCTCTCCTCATTGATATTTTTAGATTTTACTTTTTGACCGTCCGATTTCAAATCAAAATCAAAGACCTGGGGCTGATTCGGCAGTACTTCAACCGATTCCTTCGATTGGACATTATACTGCACGGGGACCATTTCTTCGGACGGTTGAAATGACTCGTTGAGCATGGTGAATTCGGGGCCGCCGCGCGAGGTGGTAATACGAATCGTTTTTCGTCCCGGTGTGACACCCTGTTTGACCGTATTCAACTGAAGCGTGTATCGGCCATCGGCATCGGTCAACCCGTAAGAATAGGTCCTATCGTTGTCTTCAAATAATATCTGGGCCATCGGAAGCGGTTGCCCATCTAACGTAATGACTCCAGAAACCTGAGCCAACTCTAATCCTTCGTATTGAATCATCGAATACGGATCATTACATCCCATGATGAAAAACAGTACGGTCAATGCCCACCAGCGGCTATGCGTCATCCTATTTCCTTTCGATATTTTATGAAAATCTCTCGAAAACCCACGAAAACAATTGGATGTTCCCAAATCATGGGTGTTCTATGTTCAAGAGAACGACTGGACGTTTCCCCCACTTGGCTTTGCGTCCAGTCGAAGCATTGATTTTTTACCGAACCATGATCGAATAAGGTTGAGTCCATGCGGCGGGCCGCAAAATCGACTGACACTTATCCTGATATTCAGGAGCTTCGGTGAGTATCGTCACTCGTGCTCGGACATAAAGATCGCGAGCGTCCAACGTGTAATCGGCTTCCGTACCCACGACCGATTGAAGCACTACGCCAATTTGGTCTGACCAGGAGCTGACCGTGCGTGCCGAACGTTTTGCCTGAGCCGGAATTTCGATGAACGTACAGGTTCGATCCGCGTCTTTTTTGGTGCCGATGAAATCAATTCGGTATGACACCCCTGGTTCTGCCTTGATTTTCACACTCAGCGTTCCTTGACCGCGGTCGAACACGATCGAATCAAAATCGAGACCATTGGATGCGTAGAAGTCGCCCCGATCCATAGCGGCATACAGCGATGGAAAATCGAGTGATTCGGAGCGAACGACCATCCACGCTTTTGGGTACTCACGTCGATAGGAGTGTTCGTCGTCCGACCCCGTTCCCAATAGCAACGGTTGTCCAGCGGTCACACGATGAGTATTGACGATATCCCAGAATTTCTCCGGTGTCCAGGCTTGAGGGTGTCTTTCACCATCCAAACCGTTATTGTTGAACTCGAAGAAACGAATTTCCGGATTGTCGATCAATATCTGCGGCTCAATGTCATAATATGGCCAAATGGGGTGGTTTAATATACCCATCGACGGTTCGGCGTGATTGGCATACAGATCCTTACCCCGGAAAAAGTTCTCGTTGACCGTACTCTGAACGTCGGTCTCACGAATATACGGGAAAAAGGATCGAACGTTGATAAAATTCATATGGATCTGACGCCCATTTTGGCTGGTACCGGTCTGTTCGAATCCGGGAATGAGCAGAAATTTTTCCGATTCCACAAATTGACTCACAAGTTCATCAAACGTTTTGAGCCGATAAAAAGTACGATCCTCTTCGACAAGAGAGGTGAGCGATTGTGAACCAAACATCTCTGCCGCCTGATCAATGGTCGCCTGGGTGAGCTGCCAAGAGGCCGGTTCTACAACCTCTTTCCAGCGTGAGCCGTTCGTCTGAAAAGGCGCCACGTTTTTTGGAGGTACACATCCACCTCGCCACGCCGCAAATTGAAGCTCTTTCGTTTGGAAGGTGTTATGATCAGAGGTACAGATAAAATGATATCCTCTTTTTTTATACCACGCGACCGCCCATTCCGGCATGGGAGAGCCATCGCTCCATTGGGTATGAAGATGGAGATTTCCACGATACCATTGTGACACGGACGCCTCTGCGGCGGACACGCCTTCGTGGCCATGGATGATGATACCCGTCCCCAGTATTACCGTGGACTGCAAAAAACGACGTCGATGGAGTATTCTCATTGCGATTCCTCTGCTTTTTTCGATATGATTCTAATGCTTACGATTCTAATAATGCTCTGATTTTGACGATTCAGAGTATGCGAATTCTCGCGGGCAAATTGAATAGGAAACGGTCGAAATGTTCCCATTGTAGTCCCAGTTCTTTGACGAACCGGTTTTCTTTCATGGACCGATAAGTCATGGAATTGAAACCGCTTCCCCTTTATTCCGGGTTGAAAGCGCCTGATAAGTGGTTTTGTCAATGGAATCGTTGAGGAAATGAACCGAACCGTCTCCCATGGTAAAATGTCCACCTCCAGGATGGTAACTTCCGAACGCGAGTTGAAGCACCGTTCCGTGCACGTTCGCGTTTCGGAAAAAAGTGTTGAGCGGCGACCATGTGGAACCAACCGTCTCGGAAAATTCCGCCCCACCGGTACTGGGATCCGCTTTGGGATTAAATGGATCTGATTGATCCGAGCCAATATACCAGTGATCGTTGGCATTGCCATCTTTGACAAAGGTCGCATCGGTGGGAACTTCGCCAACGAGTATCGTATTAGATGTACCGTCTTGCATGGCCTGCATACCGGTGTTGCTGCATCCCCAGAACATACCATTTTGCAATGATTGATGTTGGTGGGTAATCGTGGTGTTCGGATCAAACGTCAGGCCTGCCTGTGAGAGATGCCCAACCGTATCGACCACCGACAGTGAACCCGAACAGGCGAGATAACTATTTTGTACACGTCCAACGATATACTGATTATTTTTCTGTTTTTCATGAGGGAATGATGGACAAATGTAAGTTTGAATCACCGTTCCACAGGCCTTCGCGTTAGGATTCTGAAGTGCGGCATTGTATGAAGTGTCCGTCGGACGCCAGTTTCCGATACCATAGGGATACACATCCTTCGGACCCGTTTCAAGAAATGTGAGTGTGTCAAAAAGAGGTTTCTGCTCAATATAAGGCAGAATCGCACCGTTCCAGCAGAATCCAATATTGTTCCATCCTGCGGGAAAACTTTGGTTGGAATCATGATACAACTGTAATCCGAGTCCAATCTGCCGCATCTGATTTTTGCATTGCGTTCGTCGAGCCGCTTCGCGGGCGGCCTGTACCGCTGGAAGCAGCAGTGCAATGAGGATACCAATGATCGCAATGACAACCAACAATTCAACCAGTGTAAAGCCGCCACGTTCCCACTTTCTCTGCATTCTTTTCTTCTCCTTCTAGTCGTTCGCCGTGAATCGTTCTCACGAAAATTTTCCTGACGAATCTCACGTCAACCACGGTCCATTCCGTGAAGTCGAAACGTACGGATCGAACGAGCATCATTGTATCTGGACCGATTAAGGCAGAATAAAGAAGGAATTAAATGATGGTCAATTTTATGTTAGAAAAGCGTGTGCATTCATAATATTTTCGTTTCACACTTCGGTTTCCGCGGGCAAATCAGCGACACGCGACACCCCATAAACGTCCCTCTGAAGAACAATATTTTAGACGTGATGTTTATCGTCAAATGTTTACACTGTACCCATTGAATGAGCACGGACACTATCCGAAAAATCATGCAGGATCTATCCGACCGGAACTCTGGAGTATATCGACGTCCATGGCGTCACCAGCAGGAATCGCTCAGACTTTTCTATCAGAATCGTGATCTGTTTATCACCACCGGTACCGGATCGGACAAGACTGAATGCTTTCTCTGGCCTACGGTCAGTCGTCTTATTCATGAAGTGACTTCCACTCCGGAAACATGGGCAATCCTAGGCATTCGCGTGATTCTGTTGCATCCGATGAACACATTGGTTTCTGATCAGATCGGACGTCTGCGCAAGATACTCGGCAATACGCAGTTTTACGATTATTTCACTCGGACAACCACCGGAAAACGGATATCGCAATTTGGAATGTACACCGGTCGTACTCCTTACGCCGGGGTCCACACGCAAACGCAAGATA
>JAQVKF010000148.1 GCA_028694795.1 Thermoguttaceae bacterium
GGCTGCGGGCACGTCCTGGTGAGCGGCGTACGGATGACGCGGCGGAATTGGCGGGTGGAGACGCCTCCGCAGGGGTCGACACGGTACCCGCCGAAACGACTTCTTTCGCCCCGTCAAGCGAAGCGGGTTCGTCGGTCACCGAGGAAGTATTTCCAATCTCCATCAGCGTTGCCGGCCCCGAATCGTCCGCGGCGTTATCGGAAGAACTGGACGTGGCACGAATGATCGGCGGGTCGGAACGTTGGGCCAACCGTATCTCCGCGTGGTTTACCGGAGAGACCGCGGGTGAGATGCGCGTTGTTTGAACTTGGAATGTTTGGGCAAATGTGACAGCCGTCGGAGCCGCAGCCATCGAAGAAACCGCGACATTTTGCGACCACGACGACGCATCGGCAACGGGAGATAATTCCGCAATGACAGGCGATTCTATGAGCACAAAAATCAGCCATGTCCATAACGAAACCGCGATGGCCGATCCGATTTTCCAGATGTAGTGATTTCGCCCCATGACGCGCATACACAGCCTCCTTTTGTCCTAGATTCGTCCTGAATCTCAAGATTTCTCAACGATTTTTCAAAAATACCGGCAAAGCTAATTAAAAAATATGTAGGGAATATACAAAATTTTCCCGATACGGAAACGGATATCGAAAAAAATAAAAACGGACGAAAGATGCCCAAACCTCTTTTTTTCCTAACCCTTTAGGGCTATAATGCAACATGGTAATTCCTTTATCGTTTTTCGAGGTTTTGCCTTTCGGGGGGAGGAACTCCGCCATGCCAAAAATGTCTGAAACGGACACTTACCACGCTCCACAAGGATCCGCAGATGCCACAGACGCTGTGATCGTGTTGATTAAATCCGGTCTTGCGATGTTGGCGGCGATTACGGTTTTCGCGTGGTTGGTCTTGTTTTTTCGTCGAAGACGTGTTCGTGAATACGATCCCAAAGCGGCATTGTCCGAGCTTCTTTTGAAAGCAAAGGAGCAAAAAGAAGAAGGCCTGCTTGATCCGATCGAATATCAGAGTATTCGCGGCCAGATCGTTTCCGAAAGCAAAATTCTTTTTCCCGAACGTAATCCCGACGTCAAATAATCATAATCATCCTGAACTAAAAAAACGTTCGACGCAAAATACGCCGTTCGATTGGGCCGTGTTAGGTTGATCGACGGATATACATTGGTTTTCAGAGGGGTGGCCCATGCCAACAGGACGAGATACAAGCTCTGGACGACGCGGTAACGCGGCGAGTCGCCGTAATTGCTCGTTCTGTCGCAAGAGTTTTCGAGAAGTCGGTCCACTCGTAGAAGGTCCGGAAGACGTTTATATTTGCGGTGAGTGTATCGAACTTTGCCAGGCGATTTTGCGTCAGGAGAAACGTCGTCGCAGTGGTACGGAACCACGTTCTAATTTTCCCACTCCTCGCGAGATAGTCCACCAATTGGACGAATATGTGATCGGTCAGGAATATGCGAAAAAAGTTCTCGCCGTCGCGGTCTACACACATTATAAGCGCATCCACCACAAAAGTTTCCGTCCGGAAGTCTCGATTGATAAATCAAATATTTTGCTTTTAGGGCCGACCGGCTCAGGTAAGACGCTTTTGGCTCAAACGCTGGCCAAAATCCTTGATGTGCCGCTGGCTATCGGCGACGCGACGACCCTAACCGAAGCTGGGTATGTGGGCGAAGATGTGGAGAATTTGCTACTCAAACTGCTCCATGCGGCAGATTTCGACGTGGAACTCGCTCAACGTGGAATCGTCTACATTGATGAGATCGACAAAATCGGCAAAACGGGGAAGAATGTGTCGATTACGCGGGATGTGTCCGGAGAAGGGGTCCAACAAGCGTTATTGAAGATGTTGGAAGGGACCGTGGCCAGTGTTCCGCCGCAGGGCGGACGCAAGCATCCGGAACAGCAATGTATTCAAATCGACACGACGGATATTTTGTTTATTTGCGCGGGAACGTTTGTGGGTCTGGAGGAGATTATCGAGCGGCGACATGGTCGGCGTTCGATCGGTTTTGCCGCTCCAAAGGTTTCGTCTGAGGTTGTGACTTCGGCCAAATCGAAATCGAAACGAAAATCGGAATCATTGGAAGAAACCGCTGTTCCACCGGAAAATTCGCTATCGGATGTCAAGGCGGAGGATATTGTTCAGTTTGGTATGAGTCCGGAGTTGGTCGGTCGATTACCGGTGATTGCGGCGCTTTCACCATTGGACAGTAATGCGATGTGTCGGGTTTTGCGTGAGCCAAAAAATGCGTTGTGTCGGCAATATCAAGAACTTTTCGCATTGGACGATTGCTCATTAGAATTCACGGATGAAGCGGTTCGAGCGATTGCGGAACAGACGTTGGTACGTGGTACAGGGGCACGTGGACTTCGTACAACGGTGGAAAAGATCATGTTGGATGCGATTTTTTCGCTCCCGGAACAACCGAAGGGAAGTGTGTTCACAGTTACACAAGAAGTGGTTTCCGGCAAGGAACCGCTTTTGCCAACGGTAGGAGCCGTGCGTAAACGAGCGTAATGGTCCGGCGACGCAGCGAAATGTAAATTGGTGGTATCGCAATCTGGCGGCATGGTAAATTGGCGGTGCCATGATCTGGCAGCATAGCAAGTTGGTTGGGGGAATATCTTTGCCATAAAAGTTTTTCGATGTTGCATCTTCCCTCGTTTATCGCTTATGATACAGAGCGTCTCGCTCTGTTTTTTTATGGATTTTGGAAACAAACGCGATTCCGCGAAAATCTTGGTATGGTGGGCGATTTTTCGGGAAGTCCTCGTGTGGTATGATCGTAAATGGTGAAAGTTGGGGTAGCGTGGAAAATATCATCTGTATGAAATGGGGCACGAAATTTGCCCCTGACTACGTCAATCGTTTGGCCAGTCGGGTCCGAGCACATATGTCGTTACCGTATCGTTTTGTCTGTTTTACGGACGATGCGACGGGGATTGATCGCACGTCATACGACCGTGGAACGATCGAAATTAGTCCATTGCCACCGATGGACTTATCGCCAACGCTTCCGGAACGTGGATGGCGTAAGCTAACCGTGTTGGGCGAGCGGCTCGGCGATTTGGAGGGACGAGCGTTGTTTCTTGATCTTGACTTAGTCGTGTTTGCGGATTTGACGCCGTTTTTCGAGCTGCCGGGTGCTTTTCGTATCATTCACGATTGGAGCCGACCATGGCGTGTGACGGGGAATTCGTCGGTGTTTCGTTTCGAATTGGGACAACACGGCGATGTGTTGGAGCATTTTGTACTGGCGAGCGAGGAAGTACGTCGGCAATATCGAAACGAACAGGAATATCTGTCGGCTTCGATGCACAAGAAAGAAATTTTGCAATACTGGCCCGACACTTGGTGTCGTAGTTTTAAGCGGCATTGTATGCGGCGCTTTCCATTGTGCCACTTTTTGCCGCCCACTTGTCCGGAGGATACGAAGATTTTGGTCTTTCACGGCCATCCTCATCCCACCGAAGCCGCGGCAGGCTGGTGTCACGGTCTGCGACGACGGGTGTTGCCCACGGCGTGGGTACGACGCGCGGTATTGGGTGAGGAATCACCAACGAATGAATTTAATTGATCTGAACATTCGCGGTTTTCCTCCCTGATGACCGAAACAAATATGAAAATAGTTATCCATGTAATGTGTGATGGTATAGCATAAAGGACACCATTTGATGAAGCGACGAACATTATTGGGAGCGATTCCGGCGGCAACAGCGGCCATGATTTTACCGACAGGTGCGGCACAAACATTGCGAGCCGCGGAAGATAAGCGTGCGGCAACCGAGGCGAGTTGTTCGATCGAACCGATCGAGTTGCAAGCGGAATATCTGACAGAACCGATGGGTTTGGACGTGGCTAAACCGCGTTTTTCGTGGAAATGTCGAGCGAAAGACGCAACGGCATATGGTCAAAAGCAGACGGCTTACGCGATTCAGGTCTGGAAAGTGCTGTTGGAACAACCACGACAGGAACCAACAGCGGCGGATGCGACGACGATTCGCGATTGGAATGGGCACCCAGTTCAAAAAGTTTGGAGCACGGATTGGGTGAAATCGCCACAAATGTCGCAAATCGTTTACGAAGGCGAACCGCTCGAATCCAATACGGTTTACCTTTGGATGGTCCAACTCCAAGACGAAAAAGGGCGGCTTTCGAACACTCAGACCACTGGATTTTTGGCAGGCATATTGGATCCTTCGGAATGGAAGGCTGCGTGGATCGGTTCGGATCAGCTTTTCGATGGCGTGGGCATCGGAATCCCCAAAGGAGACAATAATATCGATGATCCGTGGTTGCGCAAGACCTTCGAATTGGCAGCAAAACCGAATCAATCGCTCGTGCATGTCGCGTCCATTGGTTATCACGAACTGTATGTGAATGGGAAAAAAGCAGACGACTCGGTTCTGGCTCCCTGTGTGAGCGACCACACGAAACGAGCAAGATATGTGACGTATGATGTGGGCAAATTTCTCGAACAGGGAAAGAACGTGATCGCGCTCTGGCTCGGGACGAGCTGGTCAATTTTTGGTCCATATATCACGAAAGGTTCCGGCGGCGCGGAATCGGCGAATCTGCCACGGACCCCCATCGTGTCGGCACAGTGCGAGATCGTGTTTGGCGATGGCAAAACGACGCAAATCGTGACCGACGGATCGTGGCGTACCGCCGCGAGTAGCAGCAAACTACTCGGCTCGTGGGATTTTGGTTCTTTCGCGGGAGAATTGATCGACGAGAATCGTCAAAATTCGAACTGGAATCAGGCTAATTTTGACGACTCGGAATGGAAAAACGCGACCGTTTATGAACCACACATCGCGCTTTCGGCGGCCATGTGCGAACCGAATCGATTGTTCGACGAGATTCACGCGGTCGGAATCGAGAAACGTGACGACGGTTCATACCGCGTCGATATGGGAGTCAATTTCGCGGGCTGGATGGAGATGCGAGTTCACGGCAAGCCGGGATCGCGGATTGATTTTCACTTCTCAGAACGTGAACAGGACGAAATGACGTTCCGTATCTACAGTGCGATTATCGTTGGCGCAGATGGGGAAGGGCTTTTCAAAAATCGATTCAATTACCATTCGGGACGCTGGATCACGGTGCGTGGGCTGACGGAAGAGCCAAAACTCGAAGATTTCCGGGGCTGGCATGTACGAACGGCGTATCAGACGGCTGCCGCATTCGAATGCTCGGACGATTTGCAAAATTGGATCAATGACCGCGTGCGTTGGACGTATCAAAACCTGTCGATCGGCGGCTATATCGTCGATTGTCCGCAACGGGAACGCTTGGGTTATGGCGGCGATGCCCACGCCACGAGCGAAACGGGACTATTCCAGTACCAACTTGGAGCTTTTTACACAAAATGGATGCAGGACTGGCGGGATGTCCAGGGCCGTGATTCGATTCAGGCAAATATGAATGATCCAGGGGCACGTGGCAAACCGATGGGCGGCCCATACCTCGGGAATGGCGTTTTGCCGCATTCCGCACCGACGTACTCCGGTGGCGGCGGGCCGGCGTGGGGCGGTATCGTCGTAACTTTGCCGTGGAGTATGTACCAACATTTTGGCGACACACGTATTTTGGAAGAAAATTTCCAAATGATCAGCGATTGGCTTGCCTTCCTTGACACCCATGTGGAAGAGGGTGTATTGAAGCGATTTGGAGCGGCGTGGGATTATCTTGCCGACTGGCTCTGGCCGGGCGCGACGGCGGAAGGCATGAATAACGATAAAATTCAGGCAGTCTGCTTTAACAGTTGTTATCGTATTTTCAATCTCGAAACAGCGGCGAAAATCGCGAACGTGTTGGGCAAAACGGAAATGGCGACGCGGTGGAACGCTCAAGCGGATGAAGCTCGACAAGCGATCCACGCCAAATGGTTCGATGAAAACAATTGTACCTATTGTGATGGTTCGATGCCCTGTCTGACCGCCGCACTGCTTGCGAATGTGCCGCCAAAGGAACTCCGTGATCAAGCAATGAAACGCCTCGAAAAGATGATTCTCGTCGACCACGATGGACATATCGGCGTCGGAATCACGGGTGGGGCAATGCTGTTCCGATTGCTGCGTGCGGAAGAACGGAACGATTTGCTGCTCGCGATGACCTCGAAGACCGATTATCCGAGTTGGGGGGCAATGCGTGAAGCTGGTGCGACGACCATCTGGGAAATGTGGGAAAAAGACCTTCCCGGTCACTCTCTGCTGCACAGCTCGTATCTCTATCCGGGAGCGTGGTATGTCGATGGCATCGCGGGAATCAAACGCGATCCGGCCCATCCTGGTTTCCAACATTTTATGGTGAAACCACCCATGCTACCAGAAGGAATGCTGTCATCCGCGAAGGCTGATTTCGCATCGCCCGCTGGACCGATCTCCGTCGCATGGGAACGAAAAAATGGACAGATGACACTCGAGGTCACCGTTCCAGCCAATACCTCCGCGACGCTGTGTGTGCCGAAGCAACTCAAACCGATTCACGGCTCGGCACATTTGGCCGTCACACAGCAGGCTTCCGGTGAATACGCGTGCGTAGAGGCCCCTGCCGGTCGTTATCTATTTAAGACCGAATAGTCTGCCTCGTGTTTGAGTAGGCGGCACGGTCGCCGCCTTCCTTAACGCCGTTCCGAAATTTGTCAACCAGTTTCGGGGCGGTTGACAGCGAGTGGTATCACGTGGAACCAGATAAAACGTGCATGAAGTGTCCGATGCTGGGAGACTGCCGCTGGAGTTTGCGCCCTTCGATGGTAAAAACGCCCGTGTGGCGGGACCTTTTTCCGTGTGTGAAAAGATGGTGATGGGGAGTAGGGAAAATAGAATATGACGAGGAATAACGTGATGTTTCGAGCTGTTTTCGCGGCGATGATAGGGTACAGTTTACTGGGAATAGCAACGGCGGACGAAATAGTCTACGAGAACGCATCCGTGCGCGTCGAATGGGCTTCCAATGGCGTGTTGACTTTTTTCCAGTCTGAATCTTCGGCGGAATCCCAGTTAGAATCTCCATCGACTGCGATCGTCCCCACGGAATCCTTATCCACAGCGGCGGCGTATCGACCATTCGCCTCAATGTTGCTACCGGAATCGGAATACTGTTGGAATAGCAAGGCCCATCAATTTCTCTCTACAAGCGAACCACGACAGGCGATTACGTTTACAGGGCATCCGGAGCAGCGATTTGTTGCTATGTGTGTCGCACCACTGGCAAATTCTGTCAAGCCGACCACGATTACGCTCAATGCGCTACCAACGATCACGCTGGACAAGCAGTACGATCCGAATGTGGTAAAAACGCTCGGTTCGGCGGGGTTGACGGCGGTCGATGGTCATCCGGGTTCCTACATGTTTTTGGCCGTGGCGGAACCGGGTTCGCGTCGCGGGGTGGTCGCCGCATGGTTGACAAGTCGGGTTGGAAGTGGTATCGTCTTTAGCGGCCGATCGTCCGATGGAAAGCGGGTCGAGATTCGTGCGGAGACTCAGTACGGTCGCCGTGAAATCCCGACAGCCAGCGAAGTTTCCGCGAATGCTCAGGCGACTATCGCCAACCTTGGCGCAGTGTCCAATTCAGACGCCGAAACGTCGAGTCAAAGTGTGCCGCTAGGTCAGGACGTGGTGTTGACTGGTGAAACATTTTTGGTAGGAGCGTTTGACAATTGTTTGGAAGGGTTGGAAACGTATGCGGACGAGGTCGCGAGGGAATATGCAATCAAACTTCCGCCGCAACAAGCGGGGTATTGTACGTGGTACGCGGACCAATTTGGCGGGGCTGGGTCGGAAGAATCGACACGACAATTCGCGGACGTCGCCGCGGAAAAACTCGTGCCATTTGGAATGACTTATTTTCAGATTGACGATGGATGGCAATGTGGGCAAACCCAAAATGGTCCGAAAAAGAATTTCACCACTCACAATCCGAGTGGCCCATATCCATCGGGTATGAAAACGACGGCAGAGTATCTCAACCAAAAAGGGTTGCGGGCGGGTATCTGGTTTATGTCGTTTTCCGGCAATCAGGACGATCCGTATTATGCGGATAAGCGAGGTTGGTTCGTGGAATCAGCGGTGGATTATCCGACTCCTGGCGAAAGAAACACACGTCGATTTAGCAGCATTGACCAGCAAAAGGGTAGGCCGTATGAAACTTTTTGGGGCGGCACGTCGCTCGATATGACTGATCCGAACGTGGCGGCGTACATAACGGAAGAAGTCACGCGCATCAGCCATGACTGGGGATACCAATACTTTAAGTACGATGGTATGTGGACCGCGATGGCGTGTGAACAACTGTACGTCAATGATGGTTATGCGCCAGACGACTTCGGATTGCAGATTTTTGACGACATGAGTCGCACCAATGTCGAATGTTATCGGATGGGATTACAGCGAGTCCGTGATGCCGCGGGTAACAATGTTTTTATCCTCGGTTGCAACGTGTCGCAGAATATGCGGACAATGGGCGCGTCGTACGGATTGGTTGACGCGATGCGAATTGGTCCGGATAACGGCTCCGATTGGTCGGGAATTTGTGCGGGGCCGGTTCGTGGATCGGCCCGATATTTTTACAACGGTCGTGTCTGGTACAACGATCCAGACCCCGTTTACGTGCGAGATTCGATTCCGCTTAGCCGTGCCCAACTAATTACGTCTTGGGCGGCGGTGACGGGCCAACTTTTTGCCTTTAGCGATTGGCTTCCGGGCCTCTCGGAGGAACGGGTCACCATCCTGCAGCGTACGATCGCGCCACATCGCTGCTATCGTGCTCGACCGGTTGATCTGTTTGAGTCGAAATTGGCACAAATTTGGAATCTAACCCAAGACGACACGACGATTCTCGGTTTGTTTAACTGGAACGAGAAGGAATCGCTCACCGTGAATCGTTCACTCGAATCATGTGATTTGCGGGCTGACGTAACCTACGTGGGATACGATTTTTGGAACGAGCGTTTTATTCCGCCGTTCACGAGCCAATTGACCGCGGAGCTACCGGGCGGAACGTGTCGTGTGCTCGCGCTGCGTCCATGGACAACAGACCATCCGGTCGTCGTCGGAACGAATCGCCATGTGACCAGCCCAATTTTCGAAGTGCGAAGCGAGACGTGGGACGCGGCGACGGCGACGCTCAGCGGTGAAAGCGACACGGTTGTCGGCTCGCCATACGAATTGCGTGTCGTGATGCCGGAGGGATGGCAAGTAGACAAAGCAACAGCCACAGACGGTCCGTTGAACGAAGTCGTGATGGATGGTCAGACGCTCCGTATCCGCTGGATCCCGGCAAAAATTCAACAGTCGTGGAGCGTCCGATTCCAAAAAGCGCCATGAAGATTGGAAAATTTGGGATTAGAAGATCAGGTAAGGCCTTCATGATAAAATGGCGGAAGCAATGGTATTCGCCTTCCGCACGTACCCGTGAAATTTGTTCCACTTGATATCCCGTTAGATAAAGGATTTTTATGCAATCAGCTTCTGTGTCCAGTGCTGTTTCCGAGGCCAAAATGTATTCGTTTGGCGAAGAGTTAGCGAATTCGATCACCCACGGTGTCGGCACGGCGCTTTCGATCGCGGCGTTGGTGCTGCTCATCGTTCGAGCGGTCACTCACGCGCCGCCAGGTTTGATGGTGTCTTATGTCGTCGGTTTCATCATTTACGGCCTATCGCTCATCGTTTTGTATGCGTGTTCAACCATTTATCATGCAATGACCTCGCCAAAATGGAAGAATTTTTTCGCCATTCTCGATCACTCCGCGATTTACATTCTCATCGCGGGTTCGTACACAGCGTTATCTCTGTCGGTTCTTCATGGCCGGCTGGGTTGGATTTTTTTTGGTATCGTGTGGGCACTTGCCATCTTGGGCATCGTTCTTTACGCGATCTACCAACGCCGGGCGGGTAAGATTTCGATGTGTCTGTACCTTCTGATGGGCTGGCTGGCGATTTTTGCCGTCGAACCGATTTATGAGAAAATGTCCACACTATCGTTCTATCTTCTCTGTTATGGAGGAATCGCCTACACGCTCGGTTGCATTTTTTACGCAATAAAAAAAATCCCTTGGATGCACCCGGTTTGGCATTTATTCGTACTTGCCGGCAGTATTCTCCAGTTTTTTGCCATCTATTTCGCCATCTGAGCGTGAAACTCAAAGGCAAGCGTTAAGATGCAGTACCAACGGCTGGTAAAAAGGTTAGGATGTGTTCACATAAGTTGTCACTTTAAATTGGAGCGACCGGCTGTACCACGGCTGGTAAAAAGGGTGAACCAACGAATGCCGGGAACGGAGTGACCGCATCGTCAGCGGTATTTCCCCGAGTTGGTAACACCACCGTCAAGTAAAA
>JAQVKF010000149.1 GCA_028694795.1 Thermoguttaceae bacterium
CGCTCTTCCGATCTATCTTTCCGCTCGAATCGTGACGCCCCCGCCAACGGATCGTTCTCTTTTTCGCTCTTACCTCCCAAAGTAACCAGGCATAATCGATTGTAAAGATGGTCGAACAACACAATCGTACCAGGCAGAACAAGCGTACATTCCGCCTGTTCCGGCAGTAGCGTTTTTTGCAATTTGGGCATAAACAGTCCGGCCATTTCATAACCGAAATAACCATATAAACCACGTGTAATCGGTGGCATATCGAACCGCGAATCCGCTTCGATCACGAGACGCCGCATCACTTCTCGAAGCCCTTCGACAAAAGGCATGCCACGCAAAACCCGCAATGAGTCAAATCGGATGTCGTTACTTTCGATCATCAGCTGTCCCATTTGGCAGCGTAATGTGAGTATGATGTCGGTGCCCAACACGCTGTATCGTCCCCATCGCCCATCGACTTCGGCACTTTCCAACAGCACCCCTTCCTTCTGGTGCGCAATTTGGAGAAACATTCGGATCGGTGTTTCCATATCCGCTGGTAACCATCGCACATGTTGCCGCAATCGGACCGAGGCGGATTCGACGGCTGAATTGGATTGTAATAAATTCATCTAGTTCCCCATTAATCCCAAAAATCGAAATTCAAATCGGATAAGCACAAAAAAAGCGTCGCACCCGGAGGGGTACGACGCTTATGTTCTTTCTGGTATTTTCAGAAATTCTACTTCACCGGATCATGCCTCACCGGCTCGGCAGAAAGCGTGGACTTCCCCCCGTGTCGTTGAACACGCCACCACCAATTCAATGATGATTCAAGGAAATTCCGCATCTTATTAAACCCAAACCTCTTAATAGTTATCTTACACTACCCTCGTCCAGCACCGCCGCCCCTGCACCACCAAGGACCACCCACACTAAGCGTCCCCAAGCGAGGCGGAAAGCAACGGCAAAAAAACACCGAACGTCCCCATGATACCGCTTTTGGCTCATCCGTCAACCCCTTAGATAAAAAATTTGATTCGCCGGCAATTTTTTCACCAATATATCGAGCCGCGGGTTTGCAGATACGGCGGATTTACCCCAAACCGAAAGTATGCTCCCTGACCTCGATATCAAAACTAAACCGAAACACCGCTGTCCGCACGTTCCCCAAAATAAGAGACACTTGATTTCTATGGATCTCATATCGGGGGGATTCCATTCGCACAGAATCATCAAATACGGTATAATGGGCAGTGATAGTTTTCAACGACGAATTATCGTGATTTTATCATATAGGATACCTTTATGTTCGGTTTTATCCCGATATTTCATACTGTCGCCGGAGCGATTGATTTTTTGACACTTCTCGGCGTAGCCACTGTCCATAAACGCGTCTACCACCTACTTTTTGGTATTTTGTGGGTCGTATTATGCGCCCTTACCGCGTACAGCTTCAATCCCATGCGACATGGCGAAATCATGCTCGCAGTCCTCGCTCTCATCATTCATCTGCCGATCATGCTCGTCGGGATGGCGGGAATCACTCTGTTCCACGCATGGAAAAATCCTCGTTCTCGATCCATCACGCTTTGGCTGCGCATTGCGGGGATGCTGCTGATCGCCATCCTACTTCCATGCGTCGGATGGTATGCCCATTACGTGGAACCCTATCAACTGGAAGTGACACATGAAGTGATCCATTCCCCTAAAATCACTCAAAAAGTGCGCATCGTCTTCGCAACCGATTTCCAAGCGAATGAAATCGGCGATTATGAGAAAAATGTATTACACAAAATCGCGAAATTAAAGCCTGATTTGGTCCTATGGGGTGGCGATCTCTTCCAACCGGGCCTCAACGACGTGCTCGGCAGACGCGGTTTTCAAGCGATTTCCGACTACCGCAAAACATATCAATGGCAAAAGAAAATCGCGGCCGATTTCCAACAAGCCTGGAAGGATTCCGGCATCTCGCCCCCTTTGGGCTCCTGGTTCATCCAAGGGAACCATGATATCACCTATGGCATAGAACCGGAACTTCCAAACGCGCACTGGTTTCACGCAACCGTACAGCGTTCATTTCGTGACGATTTGGACATCACTTTTTTGTCTCAAATTGATTCCTTGGATAACGATGAACATACGACGATTTATCCGCCATCCCCCGATCCCAATCGCTACCATTTGATCGTCGGACATTATCCCGGCTCAACCGATAATCCGACGCTATCAGGTGACATTCTACTCGCGGGGCACACACACGGGGGGCAATTGCAAATTCCTTTTTTGTGGGATATCCTCCGAAAAATGCTGCACTCCCCTGCCCTTTTCCGCTGTGGTTGGTACACCGGGGTGAGCGGCGTTCCCTGTTACACCTCACGCGGCATCGGAATGGCCCGAGTCGATACCCCAGAGTATCGCCTCCATTGCCGTCCGGAATTGCTGCTCTTAGAATTAGAACCGGAGTCTTCGGCCAAAACGCCTCCTTAGAAAACCGCTCAACAACGCATTCCTTGGTCTCCATCGTGTAAGTCGGCAATATTTTCCGACCTACAGAAGCAAATCACGAGAACGAATCTGGAATCACTGAGTCGAAATCTGTCCAAAATGATTTTTGTGAAAAAACGTGAAATCCAGTACCAAATCGAATATAACAAGTATAAATCCAAATATCACCTATCGTAGGTATCCCCATGTCACTTCGAGACCATCGTATTTTATGGATTATTATACTGGTTTGTTTCATTTGTACGCTACGTACAGATCGAACGAATCGAGACCTATTATTCTTGCAAAACCAGATTTTTGGTCGTGCGTTGAAGCCGCCGCAAGAACAGACGCTTTTCGAGCAGGCCGCCACAGGAATGGTCGCTTCCGCCGACGATCCCTACGCCGCCTACATTCCCGAATCAAATAAACAAGCGTTCAACGAGATGATTGAGTCGGTTTTGTTGGGCATTGGCGTGGAATTGGCAATTGATCCCACCACCCAACAACCGATTATCACCAGTCCGATGTACGGCTCACCCGCACAACGGAGCGGCATTCTCGCGGGAGATCGAATCGTTCGCATCGAAAACCAACAGACCACGGGATGGACCATGAAAGAGGTGACCAAACAAATCCAAGGCGCTGCGGGCACTTCGGTCCATCTGGCCATCGCAAGAGGCGAAAACTCGGAACAAATATACACCATACCCCGCGAATCATTCCCGGTATCTACCGTTTTGGGAGATCGTCGCGAATCGGATGGTCATTGGAATTTCCGACTCCATGAAAATCCACAGATTGGATATATCCGCATCACCTCATTCGGTCAACAAACGGCCGCGGAACTCGAATCCGCAATCTACACACTCATTCCACCCGAGGGCCGAGGTATTTCCGGATTAATTTTGGATTTGCGTGACAATCCTGGTGGACGTTTGGATCAGGGAATTAAGACATGCGACTTATTCGTCGATGAAGGCGAGATTGTCACATTACGTGGAAGAAATCAGGAAATATATGATGTAGCCACCGCGATACCGCAGAACACGATTCATACCGATCCCGAATTTCCAATCGTGGTACTCATCAATTCCGACACAGCCAGCGCGGCAGAAATTGTGGCCGCGTGTCTTGTCGATCATCAGCGAGCGACGATCGTCGGTCAGCGAAGTTTCGGTAAAGGTTCGGTGCAGGACGTGATTGATTTGCCGCCAGGTCGTGGTATTTTGAAACTGACTACCGGTAGCTATTGGCGTCCGAGCGGGCGTAATATTCATCGCTTTCCGAACGCGAAAAAATCGGATGATTGGGGCGTGTCGCCCTCGCCAGAACACGTGGTCAACATGGATGACGAGACCTACGTCAAACAATATATATGGCGTTTGCTGTTCGATTCGCCACGGCCCGAACTTGTTCCCATTCCGTTCGATTCGATCAACGAAGATAACGAAAAGACGGGGAAAAATACGGAATCATCCGACACATCTGAAAATACGTCCGATGCGGAATCCAACACCACAGAATCCTCATCCGCAACCGGCGGAACCAACCGTGTGAGGCAAAATTTGGAAAAATTAGGCCAACCGAGCGGCAACGGCGAATCATCAGCGTCGTCAGTCCCGCAGTCAGATATACGGTCAGACGCGCAACCGGAATCAGTCCCATCTGCTTCAGCATCGGCCACGGAGTCGAAAAACAGCGATTCGGAAACTTCTACGTTAGGCGTCGAGGGGAAGAATCCAAAAAATTCGTCCACGACTCCCCCGCAAACTTCGGAAACTGCTTCTGAATCGTCCGAGGATGTCCGTGATGGACACAGCGATTCGGAAGAGTTGTGTAAGACGGTCAAACGGGTACGTGAATTTCCACGAGAATGGTGGCTTTCGGCGAATCGAATGGAACTCGATCCGCAGCTTCGACACGCATTGGAAATTTTGACGACACCCCAGCCTCAATAAAACAGCATTTTCATTCCACAGGCCAGGGTTAAGGCCCATTGTACGGAGAAAATTTTTATGTTACGCAAACGTTTTGTTAGTTTCTCGCGAGGATTTTTTCCAATCATCGCCCTTTTATGCGTTCCGCTTTTTTCGACTATACTGCGAAACACACAGGTGGCGGCTTTAGATACATCTGTATCCGCATGTTCACTAACAGCCGCCAACTTGCGATGCGGATCGCAGGCCAATCCACTCGCCATGGACGCGAGCCAGCCTCTGTTTTCGTGGGTGCCATCTGCCACGGACGCGACCCGTCGGGCGGTGAAGCAAACGGCATACCGCATTCGCGTCGCCACGTCCACGGAATTACTCAAAGCGGATACGGCTGTCGATCTTTGGGATTCTGGGTGGGTCACCTCGTCAGAATCGCTGAACATTGGCTATGAGGGCAAGCCGCTTGCGCCACGTCAAGAGGCATTTTGGACCGTTCAACTGCGTGACGAATCCGACAACGCATCCATCGTGTCAGATGCGGCGAGCTTTACCAAAGGCCTGGGCGCGGCCACCATTCATCCGACAACGTTGGAGGGCAACGCCGCGAATGAAGTGGGCAAAGATTCAGCTTCGGTGGACGCGTTTGCCGTGTCGAACGCCCGATGGGTCACCGCACCTGATTTCACAACGACGACGGAGTCCAAAACGGCCGCCCCGATTTTTTATCGCGGTTTCACCTTGAAAAACGGAGCGACCATGAAGCGAGTACTTGTCTCCGTTTGCGGATTAGGCACTTATCGGCTCACGCTCAACGGACAACGAGTGGGCAACGCGGAGCAGGCGCCGGCGTGGTCGAATTATCGTCAAACCTGCTACTACGACACATATGACGTCACGACACAATTGGTCCATACTCCTACACTCCAAAACTCGCTGTTTATCGAGCTGGGAAACGGGATGTACAACGTGGTCGGCGGACGGTATACAAAATTTACAGGTTCGTTCGGCGCACCGAAGTTCATTTTGCGTATGGATGTAGAGTATATGGATGGCACCACAGACCAAATTGTCAGCGACGAACATTGGCGAGTAACAACAGGTCCAACGGTGTTTAATTGTATCTATGGCGGTGAAGATTATGACGCCAGACTGGAAATTCCCCAGCTTTCCAGCAAAGGCATCTCCAAGAGTCAATCCGCGTTTGCGGAACAAGCTCCGTGGCAACCAGCGGTCGTTTGCGATGGACCAGGCGGAGCGTTACGAGCAGCAATCTCGCCAACGGTTCGCGTTCAGCAGAGGCTGGAAACGGTCCAAATCACGGAACCTCAACCGGGAATTTTCGTCTACGATCTTGGGCAAAACCATTCGGGCTTTCCGACATTGTCGGTACTTGGACAGGGAACCAACCATGGAGCGGGCCAAACGGTCAAGCTGATTCCAGGCGAACAACTCGACGAAAACGGTCTCGTAACGCAACGTTCGAGCGGCGGGCCGGTTTCGTTTTCATATACGTTACGCGGAGACGACCAAGCGGAAACGTGGTCGCCCAAATTCATGTACTACGGCTATCGCTACGTCCAGGTCGAAGGCGCGGCTCCGCAAACCGCCTCGAAAAACACGGACTTGGAATCTCTCCCAGAGATCGTAAGTCTCTCAGGAAACTGGATTTACAACAATTCTAACGTTTCAGGCGAAGTGGTCGCTTCGGATCCGAAAGTGAAGCAGATCCACACCTTGATTCGCGCGGCAATCCGGAGTAACTTCCAAAATGTGTTGACCGACTGTCCCCATCGAGAAAAGCTCGGATGGCTCGAAGTGGCACATTTGCTTTATGGTGGATTTGCGTACAACTACGACGTCCAATTGTTTTATGAAAAGATCGCCAGAGATGGTATCGAAGGTCAAACGCCAGATGGTTTGATCCCGGATATTGTTCCGGAGTATGTCGTCTTTTCGGATGGTTTCCGCGATTCTCCTGAGTGGGGTGCGGCGATTGGGATTGACGCCGTTTACTCCCAACAATTTTACGCCGATAAACGCATGTCGGACGCGGTATATGAAACGGTCAAACGTTACGCGGCCTATCTCGAATCGAAAATGGTGGACGGACTGGTCCAACATGGATTGGGCGATTGGTGTGATATTGGCCCGAATCCGTATGGCGTTTCGCAACTTACCTCGCTGGGTGTCACGGCAACCGGCGCGTATTACCAAACGCTTTCAATGCTTGAATCGACCGCGATTCGGTTAGGCAAAGCAGAGGAAGCCGCCGACTTTACGGCTCGCAAAGCCACGGTGAAAAAGCGGTTTAACGAAGCGTATTTCCATCCGGAAACGCATAGTTACGATCGTGAAAGTCAAACGGCTCAAGCGGTACCGCTGGTGGTCGGTTTGGTGGAGGAATCGGAACGACAGCACGTCCTGGACGCTTTGGTAAAGATTGTCGAGCGTGATCAGTACCACGTCACGGCGGGCGACGTCGGTTTTTCATACGTGGTGAAAGCGTTGACCGATGGTGAACGCAGCGATATCCTGTGGAAAATCATTCGAAATGAGGACGGTCCGGGGTATTGCGACCAGTTGCGTAAAGGAGCGACGACCCTGACCGAGTCGTGGAGTGCCCATCCATCGTTCTCTCACAACCACTGTATGCTTGGCCATGCGGAAGAATGGTTTTATCGCGGCTTGCTGGGTATCCGTTGTGATACGACGTCCGAAGGAGCGGGTTTCAAGCGATTCGTGCTGGCCCCTCAGATGGTAGACGGCATAGATTCGGCGGAAGGATTTTACGCCTCCATTCGCGGACGCATCGGGGTCAAATGGAGTCGAACGATGACCGAGAACGGACAGGCTCACTATTCATTTGAATGTGAAATTCCGGCGAATACCACGGCGGAAATCCGGCTTCCCAACGCCGCGAACGCAACCGTCATTCGGGAATCGGATAAACCGCTAACGGACGTAACCGGTGTATATCGTATCCGTTCAGAACGTGATACCACGATTTTAGAGGTCGGCTCGGGTGTCTATCGATTCGAATGGTAAATCAATCACAGCCAATCCGGCTGTTTTGCGGCGCCACACCACTTGCTCACCAAGTGGAAATTTTACCACCGTAGGTAAAAGGGGTGAACCCGCCGCCGGGCGTTCCCGGCGGCCCACCGCCTAGAGGTGCGATTGCCACCCAACTTCCACGGCAAGCTCTCATTTGGAGTAGTACGGTCGCGAAATATTTCGACCAGTGAGGACAGGAAGCGGAGCGAGCGTCCGAACGGTCCCTCGTGCCTGTTCACCCAGTTTGAATCACCACCGTCTAAGTCGCGTTCACATATAATCACATAGTAAAACCGATGGCCAAGAATGAAATAACAGCAATTGGAGTGATTTACGTCGGTTGATATTGAAGTTTGTGCGTCTAGTAAAAATTTTTAAATCATTATCGAACGCCCAACTCCCGCTGGCCGGGTAAATGGTGGGAAGAAAAACGCTTTTGCTCGACTTTCTGTCGAGTAGTAGTCAAAAGTTTTTCCATCCATCTACTTTTTCCGTTCAAGAAAAGTTTTATTTAAAAACATTTCCACGGGACATTCGCAAACTTTTTACCACACACCCGGCTTGTGCTGTAAGCGGTTGGTCATTGAACGATCCATGTGTGGAAAAAAGATTCCAACGTGGGATATTTTCCTAATGCGGGCAACTTCGAGTCAATCTCCAACGCGGGAATGGATGTCGCCCGGACATCGGGAAAAAGAGCGGCGTCCAACTGGAGATTGTCGCCGAGTTTTTCCACACCGCCATCTCGTAAGAACATGCCGCTCTCACAACCGCTCCAGACGAAATTGCCGCGCACGGTATTGATATCAGCATCCTCACGGATTCGGCTCAATTCCGGATAACGAGCCAACCACGTCGGCGAAAGCGTATCGACCGCCTCACGCATTTTCTGCTTCATATCGGGCCGATCCAGTGCTTCGAGCCATCGTTTCTCGCCCCAACGCGAAAAACTCGCCACCGCAAAACAGTCGATGAAAAGATTACTCGCCACAAGATTTTCTTTACCGCCGTGAATCTGAACGCCGCCAAATTGGACGGAACCACAGCGTTCGAGCACATTACCCGTCATCGTTACGCCTGAAATCATGTCGTCGAGCCGAATCGCCGCCGCACCACAGTGCGTACCACCCACAATGTCATAAAAATAGTTGTCTCGGATCACGATACCACGATAACCGGGGTTGTACCAAATGTCGATGCCGCCTTGATCATCCGATTCACGTACCACCTCACCAATCCGATTCCGCTCAATCAGAAAATCGTTTCCCTCCAGACGCATCGCGGAAGAAGAGGAACGTCGGAATAGATTTTCCGCAATTCGATTGCCGGAACCTTCCATCAACACGGCGGGCGCATAGGTCCGCTTCAACCGTCCAAAATCTTCCACCGTGGTCTGAACCAGATAATTCAACCCCGGTGTCAACGTTTTGCGATCGCCTCCGGTAATGTGCGTTCCACCCGCACCCAACGTCCGAAGATTCGAAGCATACACTCCACAACGTCGTCCACGAAGTATACTGATCGCCAAACTCCCAAAACGTTCGAACGAACAGTGCGAAATCAATACATTTTCACAATCGATCATCTGGATCGCCCCGCAGCGACCATCGACAAATCGCACATTGTTCCACTGGATATTCGACGCACCATTGAGTTGGACCATAGCCTCCCCTGCATAGACCGACAGCACCGTGTTGGCCGTGGTCGCTTGGACGCCCTGCGGCGGTATCCAGTAGATTTTGCCCGAGTCACGATCCAGATACCATTCACTCGGCATATCAAGTTCGCAAAGCAAATTCACTCCATAAAACCGTTGTTCCGGTTTGTAACCGTAATTGTGATACGGTTGACGCATCGAGATCGTTTTCGTCGTCGGATCAATTTTTTCAATCCGTCCATAATCATCCGCCCAATCCCAGAAGAAATAGCCGAAAAGTCGAGCGTCAAGTTCCTGTGTCCAGGTCGATATCCGTTCTTCAGTATACTCAAAAACGCCCTCTTTCGCACCATCGCCATTCCATGAGGTCAATTTGGTCTCACCAAGCATCTTGCCCGTTTTGACAAACCCGTCATTCGGCCACCGCGCAAGCGTTTGCGGCGTTCCATCGCAAAACAGCTCCGGTCGCTTCCCTAACGTCGTCGCGTCGCCAAAATCGGTCACGCCACATGCCGCCAGATCGGCCTCCCACACACGGCCTTTCGCCGATTCATTCAATCGCGCAAGAACCGCGGCATCTTCGACCGGTTTCCAACCACGGATCGAAGCTCCACCCGAAAGTGTGGTATAATTCCAAGTCGAAAACCAAATCACGGGATTCTCCGGCGTTCCAGAATCTTCCGTCGTTAGCACCCATGGTTCGGTCATGTGGAACGTTCCTGCTCCGAGCGCGACCACAATCCGTGCATCGGGATGGTCTTTACGCAATTGTCGCACGGTGTCACGCGCTTTCTGAAACGAACGCAAAGGCTTTTCATACGTGCCAGGATTGGCGTCGTCACCATCCGGTCGCAACCAAATCGAGAAGTCGGGAATCTTCTGAACGATGGCATTTTGTTCCGGTCCCGCAGCCGCGACCACGGCAAGCGGTTCTGTGACCGACGGTTCAAAACGTGGTGATTCCGCTCCAAAAGCGGGAATTGCCAAAACAATCGCCCCAAGGGCGAGGAACAATGGATATAATTTTTGCATGGGAAAAAATCCTCGAATCAGTGAGCGAACCAGGAAGGCCGTAAAAGGTTAGCGTTTTTCGATTCGGATGCGTAAGCCGAAAATATCTTATAGAGTTAAGAGGAGTTGATTATTTGATAGATATTCAAAACCAAATGAAACAAACTATAATCAAACTAGGTGTTGATTATAAATTTATAGATGCAAAATTAAATATAA